>JAKAUR010000019.1 GCA_021827665.1 Microcaldota archaeon | reverse complement strand
TATGGTACCCTGGCAAGGCATGAATTCTCCCGTAACGTCATTGTATGCAAGCGCCTCGCCCTCAAATATGGCATCCTTTGAGGAGACCTCATTTATGGCGGCTTCGGCTATGTCTGGGAACATGTCTGTTGTCCTTTCAAGCCTCCTCGAATATATCTCCACCTTTTTGCCCATCTTGTGAATCTGGCACCTGAAGCCGTCGTATTTCTGCTCTACCGCGCATTCGCCCCCCATCTTTTCCAGTATCTCTTCGGCCGTGGGCAGGCGTTCCGCAAGCGCGGGCCTTATCGGCTTGAATATAGATACGGAAAAATTCTCTATTGCCTTGATTCCCTTGGATTTGAGCTCCTTGGCTACCAGTCCGAGGTCGCTGCATATGTTGTAGGCCCTCTCCAGGTGTTCCTTGAGCGTGCGGTCGCCCTTGTACATGACGGATAATGCCTCCAGCATAGTGGCGTCGCCTAGGCCGAGCCTTAGCTGGCCCAGGGGATACCTTATTATGTACCTTGCCTCCACCGGGCTGGAGCTTGCGACCAGGTTTGCGAGCATCTTTATTTTCTGGTCCTTGCTGCCCTTCCCGGAGGATTCCGATATTTTAAGCATAGAAGAATATACTTCCGAGACGCTAGGCTTTGATGACGACATGCGCCTGAGCTTTGATTTTGACACCAGATTCTCGGCAGTGCTGCCAAGATCGCCGGATTTCCTGAAGTCGGTTTCGACCTCGTCCTTTGTGTATCCGGTTGCAATGGCTATCGCCTCCGCGGCCATCTTCTCCGCCACTCCGAATTCCTTGCCCTCGAAAGGCGGAGCCAATACGCCCTGTGTCATGTATACTATCTGCTCTATCTCCGACGGTTCTGCCTCCTTGAAGGTTTCCGACATTATTTCTATCATCTTAAGCCTTGAGGAAACCCCTTCCAACACGCCGTAGTATTCGGCAAGCTTCTCGAACTTCACCATTCATCACTTCAGCAGTCCGGGCCCGATAGCCATGAGCATCCGGAATTGACAGAGCAATAGTTCGCACCGGAATTTCCATTTGAGGAATTCGATTTCGAAGTTCCTATGCACAGCGCGCCAGCCACTGTTCCGTTGAACGAATCCCCTGAAAAGCCGTTAGACGTCGAGTTGACCATCGAAAGGCCTATGCCAGGGGATTTTGCGACGTCGTGCTCGAAGAGAGTGTCTATAGTATTGCTAACGTAGTATCCTATCTGGCGCGAAGCCGAGCTGCTGCTGGAAACCGTCCCGGATGCGGAGTTCTCTATCAGAACACCTGTGGTGTTGCTTATTACTGAGACGTTTGAAATCGTAAAGCCGTGCGATGAGTAGACGCCTATGCCGAAATATTGGAGTGGCGTTGTCGCATTCGTGGCATTCACGTATATGACGTCATTCATGGCCTTTACGCTTGAATTCTTTATTATTATCGGAGTTGTAAAGCCGCGCAATACGCAGTTTTCTATTATCCCACCCTTCACGTTGTCGAATTCTGCGAAGGTCCCTCCGCGCGTTGCGGTTACGGTGTTGTAGTTGCAGTTTATCGTTGTCGAATTGGAATAAACCCCGTTGCACAGCGCGCCTGTGCCGTAATAACCGTCCGTGCCTATGTTATACGAGGACGGGCTGAAGAAGGCGTCGCACGCTATTGGCCCGGAACTTTGGCTTACCCCTGAAAGCCACAAGCAGTTTGATATTCTCTGTCCGTAGTTTATGCCGCCGAATTCGGAAGCGACCCCTGAGGCATCGCCTGAGCATGCGTAATCGTAATTTGAAGAGCCGGAGAACAGATTGTAAGAAATGGTGTTGTTGGTAGAATTTGTGTTTACGTATATGCCGGTGCCATCGCCAGTGCCGTTGTTGTCAGTGATTCCGTTGTGTGTCGAATTGTAAAGGTATATCCCATATGTTCCTGAATTGAAGGATGAGCCTTTTATCACGTCATATTCTGAGGAGTTTATGAAAAGGCCGGAATTGCCTACGCTGCTTTCGGTTATGTTGTCGACCTTTATCCCCTTTGAAGCTTTCATGTAAACCCCGAAGGTGTCGCCGGAAGAAGCGCCGTTCGTTATAGAAGAATTCGTTGCGTTGTTCAGGTAATATCCGAATTTGAAACCTGTGGCTCCGCAGCCGCTTATAGTTACGTTTTTAACGTTGCTGACAGATATGCCGGTTCCTAGACCGCGGGTCTGGCTCGACATTTTGTATTGGCCGCACGACAGCCTTACGTTGCTTGACTTTATCGTTATGCAGTTTGACGAAGAAGAAAGTATGTTCTGGTTCAGAGAATAGTTGCCCCCGTAGCTTATCGTACTGCATGAATTTATCGGATAGAACTTGAGCTGCGGCTTCTCTACGTTGGTGCACGTTGTCCATTCAGCGTCGGTAAGTCCGCACTGCGTATCTGACATAAGCGAATATCCTGATTTTATCGAGTTATTGGTTGCGTACAGGTCAATCCTTGAATTGTTTGCCACTACGCCGTTGTTGTAGACGTTCCCTATAGAATCGTTGACGTATATGCCGTAGCTGTTTCCCGTAAACCTGAACAAACTGAAGGTATCCAGTGTGGAAAAGCCTACGTACAATCCTATCTTGCCGTTGTCAGCCCTTACGTTGTAGAACTTGCTTGAATTTGAATTGACCAGCATTATGCCAGTGCTGGTGTTGGATATGCTGATGTTTGAAAGCACGGCACCGGTAATGTTACTGAGCATTATTCCGCCCTTCGACGATCCTATTCCGCAGTAGTCGATTTGCAGCCCTGGCTCTGAGCTCGCCGATATGGCATATCCGGAAGTGACGTTGGTTATATTGTTGCTTTCGCAGTCCAAATGCACGTCCGGGGCGTTTATCGTTATGCATGGCACCTCCGCAGATTCGTTGATAAAGCCGACGGCCTTTGAATAAGCGTTGGCGTTTATGTTCTGAGCTACGTGGTAGTTGCCCGGGGCGTTTATCGTGCCGCATGAATTTATTACGCTGCCCAGTGGTATCTGGGAGACGTTTATCGGATAGTTGGTTTCGGAGCATGACAAAAAGTCGCAGCCCAAATTTACTTCGCAAACGTTGCCGTGCGCTGCGCTGGCGTTTATCAAGCCTGAAAGCCCATGGCATGCGAACGAGTTAGGCGTTGAGTTTATCAGATTGTCCAAAAAGTTCTCGCCACTTGAATATACGTTTATGCCCAAGTTGCCGTTTGAGCGTATAGTATTGTTTGACACCCTGTTTCCGGCAGAGCCGTAACCAAGATAGATTCCGCCCTGCGGGCTTGAAGAGCCTGAAACCTTGTTTCCGGTTATCGTAGATGAGGAAGTATTTGAGAAGTAAACCCCTGACATGGTATTGTTGTTTATTCTGTTCCCTATGACCTTAACTCCGGTAGAGTTTAATACGGCTACCCCGTATGAGAAGTCCGACATGGTGCAGCCGCTTACGGTAACGTTATTTTTGCCTGAAGCGTATACTGCATACGTATATGGCGTCTTGTTGCTGAATGGCCCTGAACCAGTTATTGATTTTCCGTTGCAGATTATGGCGACGTTGCTGGAATTGACGTAGAGGCATGAGCCCGAAGTTATGTTGCCGCTTATGTCTGAATTTATATAGTAGGATCCGGGCTTGCCCAGTGCGCCGCACGCCGACATCGTATACACGTCAGGTTTTATTGACGTTGTCAGTATGGTAGTAGTGGATGAGGGCTTGTGAAGGGTGAGAACCGCTATCAGGGCTATGAATATTATGGCTATGGCAATGAGCAGGTATTTTAGCGGGAATTTCTGCTGCGGGGCTTTTCTGGCTATGGGGACTGGAGAGATAGGCTTCTGCTGCTGAAAAGGGTTGCTGGGAGTCACGTCGACTTTGTACCCTCCTGTCCCTTGGCTTGGAACATCGTTCCAGCCGCCCGGAGCAATGGGGCTTCCGGGCCCTTCTGATCCTTGATCGTTCTGAAGTATTGACACTTACTCTACCGGTAGCTTTCTCGCCACTTTCAGATTTGTCTATAAATGAATTTATAGTTTGTTGTTTGAATTATAAAAGCGTTCAGCGCCTCGGTAGCTCAGACTGGTAGAGCACCTGTCTCGTACGCTCCCCGTATGGAGCTGTGAAAACAGGGGGTCGAGGGTTCAAATCCCTCTCGAGGCTTATCCGGATCTTTCTGTTATTGTCAGCTTATCTGAAGCATTACCCTTCCGTCCCTGTCGCTTGAAGAGAGCGCTTTTATCGCGGCCTGGCCTTCCTCTAGCTTGAACTTCTTCCATACCTTCAGCTTGTAGTCTGGCGATTTGGAGGCTAGCTCCCTGAACTCGCGCATGGATCCCCCGGTAGAACCCATTATCGTTGCATGCTTCGAGTATACGCCTGAAAGGTCCAGGCTTACCTGCGGCCCTGTAAGCGTGCCGAATGTCGCAAGCCTTGAGTTGCTTCCCATCATCAAAAAGCTTTCGTTCCAGAATTTCTCGCCTAACGAATTGAGGACGAAATCGGCCATCCTGCCTTTCGTTATCTCCTTTACCTTTTCCAGAGCATTTTCAGAGGATACAGTATCGTCAGCGCCGAATTCGGCCATGGACTGCTTCCTTGATACTGCTATGACCCTTGCGCCCTTTTCCTTTGCGAATTGCAGAGCGAAGCGCCCGGTGTTGCCCGAAGCCCCGAGTATGACCGCGGTCTCGCCTTTTCTCAAGTCTGCACGGTTAACGGCGTGATATGGCGTAAGCGCAGCCACTGGCAGCGAAGCTGCCATCTCCCAGCTGGTTGCATCTGGAATCTTTATGGCATTCCTCTCGTTTACTGCTATGTATTCAGCGAAACCTCCGTTGCTCATGACCCCGGTTATGTAACCGTTCCTGCACAGCATCTCCATGCCTTTGGCGCACATGTCGCAGGTGCCGTCGAAATACCTGTTGAATATCGCGACCCTGTCGCCCTTCTTTGCAGATTTGCCCGATGGGCCTACCTCTTCTATTATGCCGGCGAATTCTGCTCCGGCTATATGAGGCATTGGCTTTATTCCTGGTATTGCATTTATCACCATGTTGTCTATAGGGTTCACTCCTGCCATTGCGACTTTTACAAGCACTTCGCCATCTTTTGGATCTGGCTTTTCCACATCGCCAACCCTGAGATTTTCAGTTCCCTGCTTGTCGAAAATGAGCGCTTTCATAACAACCACGATTTAATTGCTCAAATAATCAATAAAACTGTTACGCATATTACGTTTACTTTCCTACAGAAATGTTAATGTTTATACTGCAAAAAGTGTAACAAGGTATAAAGGGGAAGTTGGTGTGCATAAAAACGATTACTGAGCAGTTAGATACGGTGAAAATATGTCTAAAGCATCGTCTGGCAAAACAAACCCAGGGGCATTCGCCCTTGAATTCGTAGGCAGCTTGATATACCTCGCTTTGGTATACGTTACATCTTCGGGCGCAGCGGCCGGAGGAAGCTTCGCAACTGCAATAGTGGCAGTATGGCTTCCGCTCTTATATGCGGTCGGAGTGCTCAGCGCAGTATCGCTCTTCATACTCAGCTTCACGAACCTCATGAAGAACAATCCGATAACCAGAGCGGCGATGGCGCCTGCGTGCGCAGGCGGTTTCGCCTTCGTGGCAATGACTGCGGGAAACCCGCTCATGGTGGTTGTTGCGATAATAGGATTCGTGATAGCATCAGCAGGGACGATATACGCAAAGGCAATGGCCTGTTGATTTTGCCGCGTTTTGCGGCTCTTTCTTTTTTATTTTTATTTCAATATGATTAATGGTATTTGAAAAAAATAGAGGTTAAAAATCGGCTCCGCTAAGAGCCGAAAAATAACAGAAATAGTAAAAAATAAAACTAATCCTTTATCTCTTTGTGAAAGCTAATCGCAATCAGAGTCTTTCCGCCAATGCAAACCTTGCCTTGACGTCAGTTATCCTGACCTTCATGCTTTCTCCCTGCTTCGCGCCTTTTACGAAGACAACAAAGCCGTTTACCTTAGCTATGCCGTCGCCCTTTGAGGCAACCGCTTCTATGGTCACGTCAACCTCGTCGCCAGCCTTTACGGGCTTCTGCAAGAAGTACGAGGGTTTTATTGATACGCCCCTGTCCCTTCCTTCGCGTCTTGGCCTTCTCTGCTCTTCTCCTTCCATTCCTTCTTCATTCCTTTCCTGTCCGAAACTTTCGTCTTCTTCCATCTGTATCTTTGCTCATATGTAGGCTTGGTTCATTTCTTTGCCTTACTACATATATAGTGATATTGCGACTGCGCTTATATTTAAATCTTTGTATCTAACGGCGCGGAGAGCGGATAACTCGGATTTCGGCCCTTGGCAGTTTTACGGGAGATCGTGGCACAGTTTCGGCTTCAATCGCGTATGCGCTAGCCGTACGGGCTAAGTTATTTAAGCACTCTATAATATAATCATAGTGCTGTTGTGGTCATATGAAAATGATGATTGCGGCTCTCGCATGTTCATTGCTGGTGCTTTTTGCGGTCGCCGGCTTGAGCTACGGCTCTTATACAGTGACACACCTGAACACCACCGTCACGCTAAACAAGAACACTAGCGCGCAGGTTACAGAGGTGCTAACGGTCTTCGTAAGCAACAGCTCGGTGAACCAGTACGAGACGAACAGGATAGCGCTTAACCTAACCCTGAGCACATGGCAGGGCTTCATAGGGCCCCTGCTGGTCCAGCACATAATAAACCCAAAAAGCGGGGTTTACAACTTCAAATATCTGCCCGGGCCTCTGGTTCCGCAGTACGACGGCGGAGTGGCAAAGCTCATAATGAGCTATGAGGTAAACAACGTCACGAGCGTCAAGCAGACCTCACCCAGGGAGTTCGTATACTCGTTCAACAAAAACGTATTCAATTTCGAGCACGCGACCAGCGGAGAGGTCCTTCCAGACAACACTACTTTAACGATAATACTGCCTTCGGGATCGCAGATATCGGCCGTATATCCCATACCCGACGCACCTGTTGCCAATTTCACCAACGGTTACTCCAACACTACGACGTTCTCGTGGTTCGACGGGGAGCCGCTGTCGAAGTTCACGCTCGTTTTCATAATGCGCGAAAGCCTCACGGCCGAGGTCACCGCCTTCTTCACAGGAATTTACAACGCCCTCGGCGTTTTCTCCTACGTCATAATAGCCGCGATAATAGCTGGACTCATAGCATATGCCTATGTGAAATCCAGGTAATGTGGTGCTTGCATTGCATGAGTACGAATCTAAGCTGCTGTCATTCCTCAAAGAGAGTAAAAGCGCGGATGTGGAAAGTATATGCAGCGGCACCGGCCTCGGGCGCGACGCAGTCCTTTGGGCTTCCGAAAGCCTAAAGTCCAAAGGAGCAGTAGAAATCAGGGTCAATTCCGGAGCGGAGATAGAAATCAGTCCGGAGGCGCTGGGTTACGAGGAAGGATTTCCGGAACAGATACTGCTCTCGGAGCTTGAGAAGGGACCAAAGAGCCTGGACGGAAGCGTAAATGGGATAGCTCTTGCATGGACAAAGAAGAATGGATGGGCTGACATCAGGGAAGGCAGGCTGCATATAACCGAGAAGGGAAGGAAGGCACTCACCGGCGAATACGATCAGGAGAGCGTGCTCAAGCTGCTGCTTTCAAAAACCAGAGGCAACGGAGATAATATTGCCTATGTCAGCAATGCGGAAATGACAAAGATAGAAAATACAGTCAAGGAACTGGAGCACAGGAAGCTGCTGCAGATTAAGCCGAAATCCAGGATAGAATCCATATCGATAACCGACATAGGCATTGAGATACTTTCCGGAGAAAAAGCTGGAAACGGCATAGGCCAGCTCACTAGGGACATAATAAAATCAAGAATATGGACCGATTCCGGGTTCAGGCCATATGACGTTGAGGCGCCAGTTGCAGAGGCCTATCCGGCGAGAAGGCACCCTATGAAGGAGTTCATGGAACTCGTAAGGCGCATGTGGGTAAGCCAGGGATTCGTAGAGACTGCAGGGCCTATGATAGAATCGTCTTTCTGGAATTTCGACGCGCTCTTTTCGCCGCAGGACCATCCCACGCGCGAGATGCAGGACACGTTCTTCCTGTCCAACCCTGAGATATTGGGGATTGCGGAGAATGAGCTCCTGAAAAGGGTTGCCAGGATGCACAAGAAGGGGTGGAAGAGCTGGAACGACGACATATCGTTTCAGCCGGTGCTCAGGACCCACACAACAAGCGTTTCGGCGCATAACATAAGGGAATACGGCAATTCTAACGAGCTCGAATATCCGATAAAGCTTTTTTCGATAGGCAAGGTTTTCAGGAACGAGAGCATAGACTACAAGCACCTGGCCGAGCTCCACCAGCTTGACGGCATAATAATAGGAAAAGGCATCGGGATTGCAGACCTCAAGGGCACGCTCGAGCAGTTTTACAGAGGGCTTGGATTCAAGATCAAGTTCAAGCCGTCATATTTTCCATTCGTTGAGCCCGGTCTGGAGGCTAGCTATTACGACGAGGAGCACGGCGACTGGATAGAGCTCTGCGGCGGAGGCACCATAAGGAAGGAGATAACCAAGGCCCTTGGCACGGACATGCGCGTTATAGCGTGGGGCGCCGGCCTCGACAGGCTGATGTTCAAATATTTAGGCATAAGCTCGCTCAGCGAGCTGTACAAGAACGACGTAGGATGGCTCAGGAAGCGCAGGCCGCTCAAATTGTGATGCAATGGCAACGATAACATTTGCTAAAAAGGATCTCGTCGAGGAATCCGGGCTTTCCAAACCTGAGGAAACCATACCGAAAATAGGCATGGAGGTGGAACGCGACGCGGACGGCGAAATAACTGTCGACATAACCCCGAACAGGTCGGACCTGCTTGACATAATCGGGCTTGCGAGGCAGCTGGCGCTGCACGAGGGCGTGCGAAAGCCCAGGGGCTACGAGCTAAGCGGCAAGAGCGGCATTACAATAAAAGCAGGGAAGGCCGTGGGCAAGGTGAGGCCTAACATAGCAGGCATCGTAGTAAAGGACGTTTCTTTTACCGAAGCCTCGCTGAAATATCTGATAAACTTCTCCGAGAAGATAGGCGGCACCCTTGGAAGGAACAGGAAGAAGCTTGCCATGGGGATCCACGATCTTTCAACGATAGAAGGGGATCTGGTATATGACGCTTCTTACGAAGGGAGCATAACCCCGCTGGGAGAAAGCGCAGATAAAGGGTTCGAAGAAGTAATGAAGGAAAACCAGAAGGGAATGATGTATTCGAATATCATTGCAGCAAAAAAGGGAAACAGGCAGCTCTATCCTTTCCTTAAAGACTCCCGAAAGACTATTTCCCTCATACCCATAACAAATTCTGAAAAGACCAGGGTAACCGCCAAAACGAAGTCGCTTTTCATAGACTTCACCGGAACCGATTCAGATATAGTATCGAAAGTAGCAGATATGTTCGCATGCAGGTTTATCGATGCCGGATCCAAAGTTTATTCGGTGAGGATCGTTTTCGTGAATGGAACCGATTCCGAATACCCGAAACTTGGGAAGCGCACGATAAAGATCAAGGCATCAGGATTCGACGAAGTGTTGGGTTACAAAACGAATGATACCAACATAAAAAAGCTTGCAGTCAGAAGCGGCTACATTGTTTCTGAAGAGGCTAAAAACTTCGTTTCTGTGGCAGTGCCGCCGTACCGCTATGACGTCCTAAACGATCAGGATGTTTATGAGGACCTTGTTTTTGCGTATGGATATGATTCGGTAAAATCCAGGCCTGTGCCTAGCGTGAATGCAGGAAGCGAAACCGCATTTTCGCTTTTTTCGGACAAGCTTACCGAAATCATGCTCGGGCTGGGATACACCGAAGCGTACAACAATTATCTTACCAACGAAAAGGCAGAATTTGAGATGATGGGCAGGGAGCCAGAAATGGAAAAAGTCGTGAGCATAAAATATTCCAAAACCGAGAATATAAGCATAATGCGCAGCGGCATACTGCCGTCGCTCATCAACAACCTCAGGGATTCCGCCTCGGAACAGATGCCGTACAGGATGTTCGAGATAGGCGATACCTTCGCTGTTGCTGATGGCAAAGCAAAAGAAAGGAAGACATTTGCCTTCGTGTCGGAGCACTCGAAGGCCGATTTCGCAGAGGCAAAAACCGTCATAATGGCAGCGATGGCTGCGCTGGGAATCGAACTGGGATTTGAAGAGGGATCCGGGCCCGAATTCATACCGGGAAGATGCGCAAGGATAACCTCAAAAGGCGAGGAGATAGGGATAATAGGAGAGGTGCACCCTAGAATACTGAACGGCTTCGGAATCGAGGAACCAGTAGTAGGGTGCGAGATAGAGCTCTCAAAACTAAAATACTGAAGGCAATGCTGGCGGTTTATCTGGCTCCCGTCAATTCGCCGGCTGCTTAAGTAATTTAGCTTTTTGCTGACAAGCTTGTGCGTGTGTTTATGGAACCTGCAGACGTTATGGAAAAAGGCAGAGGCTCCAAAGGCCAGAGTGCCATGGAATACCTAATAACATACGGGTGGGCCATACTGATAATCGCAATTGCGCTGGGAGTGCTATTCGAGCTCGGTCTGTTCAACCCAAGCTCGTTCGTAAGCACCAGCTGCATATTCCCTGCAGATTTCAGCTGCATATTCAGCACGCTCGGAACCAACGGAACGCTCACAATAAACATGCAGCAGTCGACAAGTTCCCCGATAAACATAACTGCAATAGGCTGCAATTCAAACGCTTCGCTTAGCCACATGGTGTATTTCCCCAACGGCATAGACGTGCAGATAGGTTCCAACGTCACCGTAAGCGGCAACAGCACGGAGGCGCTGCAGTGCTGGGCAAACGATACCGTGTTCACTGGGAATCCCGGAGCGCTTTTCAGGGGATACGTGCTGATAAACTACACGGACATACAGACGGGCTTCCCTCACACGATATCTGGAACTGTGCTTGAGAAGGTAGCCTGAGCAATAAAGCACAAGTCTTCCTGAAGGTATCAATATAGCATAAAATACGAGAAGCGCGAGCTTTCAACGCTGTATGAGCTGTTCGCTTTCCACTGTGCTTACCGTGCGCTGCCTTTTGCTTGCAAACGGCCTGAACTCCCTGCCGTTTCCGGAGAAGAACTTGGAGAAGAATTCCACGTATATGAGCCTAGCGCCTTGTATGCCGGGCTCGAAAAGCGCTATTGCTATGTTGAATAGCTGGCCAACTATGAGTATCACAATGCCCAGTATTGCAAGCGGTATCGAATGCGTCAGCGAATGCATGAATATAAAGTCTATGACCTGCGCGAGTATGACCGAGGCAAGCAGTATGCCTATGAGCCTCGTATATGATAGTATGTGGCTTATGAGCGACGGAAGCTCCATGAGCGATTCGAAGCCCTCAGTGACCAGGAATATTATTACTCCGCCTATAAGCAGGAAGTAGGCCAGAACCACTGAATAATTCGGGAACCAGAGCGGCTGCTTGTGGAGCACCGCCAGGCCGAATATTACTATGCCCCACGCTGCCATAAGCCAGCCAATCCTGCCTGCTGCATGCTTTTTGCGGCCTATCGCGAGATTGTTGAGGAACCCGAGTATGAAACCGAACGACACCATCGCAACCCCTATCCAGCCAGATATGAGCAGCAGCGTCGGCAGCCCTGTTTCTACATTGAATATCGCAGTGTAAGGCAGCTGGAACCCGAAATATTCGTTGAATATCACCCCTAAAAATATTGCTATCACTGCCCCGGGCATTATGGATTTTGCCAGTATGGTAAGCCCGTTGTTGCTTATTATAGTGTTGACGAATTTGCTTATTGCCTTCGGTATGTGGCTCTTCTTAGGCGGATGCTTGAGCCTGTGAAGCAGCCATATGGAGCCGAGAAGCATTACGGCTCCGTAGCCCACGTCGCCTATCATGAAGCCGAAGAATATCGGAAATACTATTGCGAATATAATTGTCGGATCGAACTCGTCGCTTTTTGGCAGCGAATAAAATCTTATGAAAAACTCAAACAGCCTCGTCGTGACGGGATTGGAAAGCTTTGTCGGGGGAAGCTCTTTTGTGTGTATCTTCTCCATTATGAAGCCGTCGTTTGTTATGCGCTTGAGCGTAGACCTGAGCTTATGAAGGTCGTCTTCGGGTATCCAGCCTTCGATGGCTATGACGTTGATGCCGAAGCCGAACTTTGACACTACGTCGAGCTTTTCCATTTCCAGATCCAATTGTTCGCGTATTGCGCTTACAAGCGGATAATGTATTTCGGATATGTTAGTCAGCTCCGACTTGAGCGCTTCGTACTTTGATTCCGCTTCCAAGATCCTTGATTCTATGAGCTTCTCGTTTGCGGATACCGACCCGGACATTTTGGGAATGGCTTCTACCGAGAGCTTCATGCTCCTGACGTAGTTGCCGAACTCCTTTTCCGCATCCGTGCTTATGCTGGCTATCGTCGAATATTCTCCCTTCAGCATAACGCACTCCTTTATTTCTTTGTGCGCCTCGGAATTGAATTTCTGCAGCTCCCTCCCTTCAATCAGGAAAGATGCAATCTTATCTGTGCCGAATATCGCAAGGTCGTGCCTGGTGTGGGGCATGCGCTTCAGAAGGCCCAATGTGTCCCTTAAGTCCTTGAGCTCAGCCTCGGTGGACGCCATCTCTCGGGTTATTTGCGCTACCCTTTCCGTTATAGTTACAGAATCGGCTTTTTTTATGAGCTCTGCCGTGTCTTCTAAGGAATACTTCTCCTTGGGCTCGTACTTGTAAAGCATGGATTCCAGGCTTCTGAATTTCTGGTCGTAGTCGCTTATCTGCCTGTAGTCCAGGTCGTCGCTCTTGTTCAGCATCTCCGCAATGTTCTCCGGAAGCTGCTCTATCTGCATTACGCCAAGGTCGTGCAGCGCCGTGATCACCGCCTGGCGGTGGTCCTTAGATATGATTATGCGCTCCCTTGACATTTTTGCAGGTTTCAACAACATTGTCGCACCGTTTCACTTATTTCCTTTAATTCCGAAATATTCGGAGACAGCCTCGGCGAAAAACTCAAGAGCCTCGTCTTCAGGTATCTCCTTGAGGGAGGAAACCTTTGCCTGCTGGCCCTTTATGAGCGCCTCCGAGCTTTTTCTCGCTTCCTTCAGGGCTTCCACCTTTATCGAGTCCGCCTGCTCTGTCGAACGCTCCTTGGCGTCGTGGAGTATTATCTCCACCTGGGCGTGCGCGTTCCTTATTATCGCATCCGCCTCGGATTTGGCCTTTTCTATGGCCTTTGAATATGAATCCTCGCTTTCCTTTATCTTTTCCAATGTAGAAATATCGCTCATTTTATTACCCCTGACATCAGCATAATCGCCAGCACTGCGAACACCGCAACAGCTATGTTTATCGCCATCACCACATACATTATCCTTTGAAATTTCATTATTGCTTTGCTCCCCTCTTCGGTCACCTTGAGCTTATGCTGCGTGTGCATGATCTTGTCCATTGTGTAGTTGCTTCGCATCAGGCTTCACCTTCGCTCTCGAGCTTGCCCTTTATGTACTTTATCGAGACTATCTGGTCCCTTTCCATGTCGTCCAGCCTCTGCTTTATGTACGACGCCTTTTCCTTGAGCTTAGGTATTGCCACGTTCTCTATGGCGTTGCTCCTCCTGTTGAGCTTCTCTATTTCGTAAAGCAGCAGGCGCAGGGCGTTTTCCTTTTCGGCCACTTCTATGAGTAGCTTGAACAGGTTTTCATAGCTCCTTTTTGCGTCGAATACCGATGCAGGCATTGATATCACTGAATAGCCGGCGTTTTCCGTTCCGTTGGACCTTATCTCAAGATCCGGTATCTTCACGCCCATTATGTTCTTTGATGAGGCCCGCGCCGAAGCTTCTGCGTTTTCCGCGGCGATGCGCTCCATGGTTATTCTCCCGGACATAATGTCGGCAATCTTTACGGAGTCTGCTGCCAGCCTTACGCTCTCCAGCATGTTGCCGCGCATCAGCTTTATCTGCCTGGCCATGTCGAAGAATGCCAGAACAAGGCTAGACCTCTTCATCTTGAGAAGGTTGAGCCCCTTGGCTGCCACCTTTATGCGAGCCCTTGTCCTTATGAGCTCCAGCCTGGTAGTCCTTATGTTACTTTGGGCCATTCTTCTCTTCCCATTTTCCGTACTTCTTTATGTACTCCTCCTTGACCCTCTTGACGTCGTTCCTGTCTATGTTCGACAACAGCTCCCAGCTCAGCTCAAGCGTTTTTTCTATGCTCCTGTCCTCGTAGTAGTCCTGGTTCACGAATTTGCTTTCGAACAGGTCTGCGAATTTTAGGTATGCCTTGTCTCCCTGGCTGAGCGCTTCTTCTCCTACTATTTCAGTCAGGCTCCTGAGGTCCTTGCCCTTGGCGTATGCGGCGTAGAGCTGGTCCACGACTCCCCTGTGGTCCTCCCTTGTGCTGTTCTTGCCTATTCCCTGGTTCATGAGCCTGGAAAGCGACAGCAGCACGTCGACGTTAGGATATATGCCCTTCCTGTAGAGCTCCCTGCTCAGCACGATCTGACCCTCGGTTATGTAGCCAGTGAGGTCAGGTATGGGATGAGTTATGTCGTCTCCGGGCATCGTAAGTATCGGCACCTGCGTTATCGAGCCCTTTCTGCCCCTTATCTTTCCGGCCCTTTCGTATATCGTCGACAGGTCGGTGTACATGTATCCCGGGAAGCCTCTCCTTCCTGGAACTTCCTGCCTTGCCGCGGATATCTCCCTTAGGGCTTCGCAGTAGTTGGTCATGTCTGTGAGTATTACCAGGACGTGCATGTCCTCCTTGTATGCAAGGTATTCCGCAGTCGTCAACGCCAACCTCGGAAGTATTATCCTCTCCATGGAAGGGTCCGACGACAGGTTCATGAACATGACCGCCCTGTCTATGGCCCCGGTTTCCTCGAATTCCGTCTTGAAGAAGTTAGCCTCTTCGCTGTTTATGCCTATGCCTCCGAAAACCACGCTGAAGCCTTCAGATTTGTTGAGTATCTTTGCCTGCCTGGCTATCTGCGCTGCCAGCTTGTTGTGCGGCAGTCCCGAAGCGGAGAATATTGGCAGCTTCTGCCCCCTGACCAAGGTGTTCATTCCGTCTATCGTAGATATTCCGGTTTCTATGAACTCTGACGGCTCCTCCCTCGAATACGGGTTTATCGCGCTTCCGTTTATGTCTATTTCCTCTCCCTGCACTATCTCCGGGCCTCCGTCCCTTGGCTTACCCATACCGTTGAATATCCTGCCTAGCATGTCCGTGCTGACCTTTAGCTTTGCCGTTGTTCCAGTTAATCTGACGGCAGTATTGCCGGTGTTCATTCCCCTTGTTTCCCCGAACGACTGCACTATTGCCGTGCCGTCCCTTGTATCAAGGACCTGCCCGGTCACGGTCCTGCCGTCCTCAAGCCTTATCTCGACGAGCTCGTTGTAGGCGGCATCCTTTATCCCGTCAACGAAAAGAAGCACGTTTGTTATCTGGCTTATTGTTTTGTAGTAAATATCTCCCATTTTTACACCCATAAATCATTCTTCCGCTACCTTTATGTTGCGCATCTCGGCGGCGAGCTTCGCTATGTCCTTGGAGTACTCCTCTATCTGCTCCTCCGGGATGAACTTCATCTTTGCGACCTTCTGCTTGACCTCGAGCTTTGACATCCTCTCGGCCGGCACCCCGTGGTCGACCGCAAGCGATTCCTCGTCTCCCACTTGCAGTATGGCCTTCATCATCAGGTACTGCTTGCGCATCGACGAATAAGTGTCAACCTCGTCGAAGGCGTTCTGCTGGAGGAAGTCCTCCCTCAGGCTTTTCGCGGTGTCCAGCGTGACCTTGTCCTGCTCCGGAAGCGCGTCGTAGCCTACGAGCTGCACTATCTCGTTTATCTCCGATTCCTTCTGCAGTATAGCCATTGCCTTCTTGTACAGTCCGGACCATTCCGGGCTTATGTTTACCTCGTACCATTTTGCAAGGTCGTCGGCATAAAGGGAATAGCTGTTTAGCCAGTTTATCGATGGGAAATGCCTTGCGTTGGCCAGCGCAGCGTCAAGAGCCCAGAATACCCTAGTGACCCTGAGCGTGTTCTGCGACACGGGCTCGGATATGTCTCCTCCGGGAGGAGATACAGCACCTATCGCAGTCACTGAGCCTATGCTGCCATTTAGGACATGAACCCTTCCGGCCCTTTCGTAGAACTCTGCGATCTTCCTTCCGAGATACGCAGGATAACCTTCCTCTCCAGGCATCTCCTCTAGCCTTCCGGATATCTCCCTGAGGGCCTCGGCCCACCTGCTCGTCGAGTCTGCCATGAGCGCCACGTCGTATCCCATGTCCCTGTAGTATTCCGCAAGTGTTATGGCAGTGTATATGCTTGCTTCCCTTGCAGCGACAGGCATGTTCGAAGTGTTGGCTATTAGTATCGTCCTGTCCATTAGCGGCTTACCTGTCTTCGGGTCGTTGAGCTCGGGGAACGTTGTAAGTATTTCGGTCATCTCGTTGCCGCGCTCGCCGCAGCCGACGTAAACTATAAGGTCAGCGTCGGACCATTTGGCCAGCTGGTGCTGTATTACAGTCTTGCCGCTTCCGAACGGGCCTGGAACCGCTGCGGTTCCGCCCTTTGCCACGGGAAACATCGTGTCTACTACGCGCTGGCCGGTTATGAGCGGCACTTCCATCGGGAGCTTGTCCTTTACTGGCCTGGGCATCCTCACGGGCCATCTCTGCAGCATGGCAACCTTAACATCCTTTCCGGATTCGGTCTTTATTGTTGCGAACGGCTCCTCTATCGTAAACTCTCCTTCGCTTATGTCGCTTATGGTGCCAGATACGCCTACGGGCACCATCACCTTGTGCTTTATCAGACTCGTTTCCTCAACTTCTGCTATTATGTCGCCCTGGCCTACATGCGCGCCCTTCTTCTGCACTGCCTTAAGCTTCCATTTCTTCTTGGTGTCGAGCGACTCTACGTTTATGCCTCTCGCTATGAAGTCGCCGCTCTCCGCCCTTATTTTGTCCAGCGGCCTCTGTATTCCGTCGAATATTGAGCCCACCAGCCCGGGCGCGAGCATAACCGAGAGCTGCATGCCGGTACTTTTTATTATGTCTCCGGGCCTGAGTCCGCTCGTGTCCTCGTACACCTGCACGGTGGCCATGCCCTTTTCGAGCTTTATTATCTCTCCGATAAGCTCCTCCTTGCCCACCCTCACAACGTCGTACATGTTGGGGTTTTCCAGGCCGCCGGCTATTACGACGGGACCTGAAATCCTATATATAAATCCGCTCATGCAAATCAACTTACAGTTTCAAATTCAATTAAGTGCGATATCAATTTTTGTATATGTCGACGCCCAGAACCCTCTTTGCGAGCGCCTCTACCGATTCCGACTGTTCGGAGAGCTCCTTCTCCGAAGGTATGAATATTACTAGTGGCTTGGTTGCGGTTTCCGTGGCCCTGCGCGCGTTTGGGCTTAGCGACAATTTTATCGAATACGACGCTATCACGAGGTCGTATTCCTTCGAGCCCATGAGCTTCAGCAGCGTAGATGAAGCCTCCTTGCCCTCGCTTATGAAAACGTCCTTTATCCCGGAAAGCTTGAAACCCAGGGCTATCTCGCGCTCGCCTATGACCGCTATCTTTCCGAATTTAGCTTCCATTCTGCTTCACCGCCTCGTTGTGCGCGTAGAGCGCAAAGTCGGCCTTTATCCCGTAATAGCCCTGCAGGAGCATTGCCCTAAGCGCGTCCCTCTCCGATTCAAGCCTAAGTATGTAGCTCATTATATATGATAATGATTGCGATGATGAGGAGAAGGTTGGCATGAACCTTTTATACAGCGACCTTTTCAGCACTGCTTCCAGCTCGGATAGTTTTCCAGCAGTGACGTATTTGGAAAGTGAATCCTGCGCGCTGTCGCCCAGCAGCTTCGACAAGGCCTCGGGCGCCTTTCCGTTAACGGCCTCGGCTATCTGCGAGGAGCTTATGCTTCCTCCCTTTATCACGTACTGCTGAATTTCCTGCATTCCGGAATACGCGGCCTTCGCCGCGTTGAGTATGTTTTCCGCGTCTATCATTGTTATGACGTATTCGTACACCGGACCCTCGTCGCCCTTGTAGAAGCGCAATGACTCGGCCAGGTGCGTGTAATAGTAGAAGCCCAGCTCGGTCAGCATTGGTGCCAGTGATCCGTTCTTTGCGTAGTCGTCTATGTGCGACATGAGTACGGTGCCGTAGCCGAATTTTGCCAGATAGTTGACTGCGGAAACTACGTCCTTCTGTGCCAGCAGGTTGGTATAGTCCGACTTGCTTATGCTACCTGCCAATATGCCCACGGGGTTCTTGACCGCGAGCATGAAGTGCGAAGTGTCGGTGAGCTCGTATCCCATCGCCTTCGACGAGAGCACCACCTTTATGTTTTCTATGTCCCACTTGCTTATGTAGGCTTTTACGAACGGCTGGGCCAATGGAGGCATCGCCGTATACGCTTCCTGCAGTGATTTCGCCATCGTAGCGTTTATGACTGCCTCAAAAAGGTCAGGCATCTGGTAC
>JAKAUR010000027.1 GCA_021827665.1 Microcaldota archaeon | reverse complement strand
TTGAAAGGACAACAGACATGTTCCCAGACATAGCCGAAGCCGCCATAAATGAGGTCTCCTCAAAGGATGCCATATTTGAGGGCGAGGCGCTTGCATACAATGACGTTACGGGAGAATTCATGCCTTTCCAGGAGACCATACAAAGGAAAAGGAAGCACGGAATATCGGAAAAGGCGGTATCGCTTCCGCTTAGGCTCATGGCCTTTGACCTGATGTTCGCTGATGGCAAAAGCTACATGAACGAGCCTTACGAGGAGAGAAGGAAGAAGCTCGAGCAGGTACTCGAGGGCAGCGAAACCATAAAGCCGTCCAAGCGCATACTCACCAACTCTGCGAAGGAGCTTGAGGATTTCTTCAACTCCTCGGTATCCGACGGCTTGGAGGGCATAGTGGCCAAGGACCTGAAATCCCCCTATGTGGCGGGAGCAAGGAAATTCTCATGGATAAAGCTCAAGCGCAGCTATCAGGGAGAACTCTCGGACACGCTTGACCTTGTTATAGTGGGTTATTACCGCGGCAAGGGCTCAAGGACCGAATTCGGCTTCGGGGGCCTGCTCTGTGCAGTTTACAACGAGAAGCGCGATGTCTTCGAGACCGTCTCAAAGCTCGGCACAGGCTTCACTGAGGCGCAGATGCAGGAGCTTAACAAGCTGCTATCCAAAATAGAGCAGAAATCCAAGCCTGCCAGGGTCGATTCCATAATAGAGCCGGATTTCTGGGTATACCCTAAATACGTGGTCACGGTCAAGGCCGACGAGATAACAAGATCCCCGATGCATACGTGCGGCATGTCGGTCCAGGAGGACGGCAGCAAATCAGGGTATTCTCTCAGGTTCCCGAGGCTGGTGGGCGAGACCACCATAAGGGAGGACAAGAGCCCGGAAGAGGCTACGACTACCAAGGAAATAATCGAGCTCTTCGGTCAACAGAAAAAGGTAAGGGTTTCGGACAGATGAGCGTTCCGAGCTTTACATACAGCTTTCAACTACCTTAGACGCTTTCTGCAGGCCCTTTATCATGTCCTTGATCTTCGGGTTTAGCTTATAGCCCAAGCCGTACCCGTTAGTCGTCCTTATATGCGTTGGCTGTATCACGTTGAGGTCCAGCGAAAGCTCCCTCAGCGATATTATGAGCGTCTTTCTGGTGAACTTCTTCTCAAGCACGGAATATATCTCCTTTGTGGTCCTTGGGGATTTCTCAAAAAGCAATTCCATAACTGCGTAGTTAGGCCTGCTTATCGCCTTCCTCAATGCCCAGATTTCATCCTGCTGCTTTTCTTTTTTTACCATAATAATACTTTTTGTAAAAGATTTATATACATTTGCACTCTTTTCACAATTCGCCGTTTTGCAAAGCCCAGGCAAGCGATTAATTATACAAAGATATATAAATATTTATTTCAATATAATATTATGGAGTTTAGTAAAATTATTGCGGCGAAAGCGGCGCGGGCCTTTCCAAAGAAATTAGGAATAAGGAAGCAGCGACTACCTACTTCCATTCCAAGCCACGAGCTGTCATTTGATTTTCTGGAAAGCTATCCTAACGAAGCGTTGCTTGAGACTCCAAACGCCGTGGTGGGTAGGTCAGGATCGTCTATTCTGTACTCGGTAAAAGCGCATCCGGAATGGCTCTCCGGCAAGACCCTGGCGAACGCAATGAAATCGCATATGGTGAATCTTATACTAGAGGCAGGAAATGCGCAATACAACATAGGGGACAAAAGCGCGGCAGACTCTGCGGCAGGGCTGCTATCGGAACGCTTCGGAGTTGCGCGGGACTCTATAGCGGTAAGGGCCACAGTCCTAGACCTGTTCGGGTATGGCCCGTTGAGCTTTCTGTTGGACGACTCCGCGAACATCGAGGAGATAGTCATAAACGGCCCCTCATATCCGATATCCCTTTACCACTCCAAGTACGGTTTCTGCACCACCAACATCAAATTCGCTTCTGAGCGGGACTCAATACACTGCATAAACAAGCTTCTTGAGTCGGCAGACAAGGAATTGGCCTCCGATACCCCAATAGTCGACGCAAGCACGCTTACAGGGCTTAGGATACATGCGCAGCAGGCACCGTATTCGCCATCTGGCATGGTCGCATCTATAAGACTGTCCAAGCCCGAGCGCAGCGGACCGGCATTCCTACTTGCGAAGGGTACGCTCAATCCGGAGCTCCTGGCGTACCTGTGGATGGCCATCGATGCAAGGCTCAACATTCTGATAACAGGTCCGCCGGCATCTGGGAAAACGACGCTGCTCAAGGCCTTGACAGAGATAATGCCGCGCTACGAGCGGGTAGTGGCAATCGAAGAGGAAACCGACGAGCTAATAATGCATTCTAACTTTACAAATGCCGTTTACCTGATAGGGAAGAAATCTTCGGACAAACAGGACAGCTCCATATCCGATCAGGTCGCGAACGCGCTAAGGCTCAGGCCCGACAGGCTCATAATAGGCGAAATCAGGGGCGCAGAGGCCAAGGACGCGTTTTTCGGGTCGAACACAGGAGTGCCTTTCATGGCGACAATGCACGCGTCGGAGGGCGGCATAAGCGTGATATCAAGGCTAGAATCCAAGCCAATGCTCGTAGACCACGCCCTGGTGTCGAACCTAGACCTTGCGGTCCATATGTCAATGGACGGCGCCATGCAGAGGAAGATAACCGGGATATCCGAATACAAATGGTTTTCGCGCGCTGAGGTAAACCCCGAAAAGGCCGAGGAATTAGAGATAAGCGGTATTTTCTCGCCGTACACGCCAAAGAAGGACGAGCTCAGGAATTCCAAAACGATAACGTACTTTGCAATGCGAAAGCAGATGTCACCGAGCGAAGCGATAAAGGAATTTCAGGCCAGGTCAAGGGCAATATCGTCATTCATATCCAGCGGCTCCAGCGATTTTCAGGAATGCATCCTTGATTACAGGGGATTGAAATGAATCTGGCCGAAAATAGGAGATCTGCCGAATACGGTCCGTATCTAATGTGCATGGCATATGTTGCCATAATCCCGGCAGCGGCCATTATGCTTTTCGGGAGCCATGGTTATCCAATAGCTATCCTTTCATCAGCCATGTTTTTCGCATACTACGTCGCAAGACTAAAAATCCAGAAGCTCACGTCCGGAATGCAAGATACTCTTTCTTTCTTTGTGCTGGCCTCTTCAATCATGCTCAAGCGCATGAACGGGGCTACCACTGCAAAATCGCTTTCCGACGCTATAGGGATTTTCAGCCATTCGCCTGGCGGCGTTTCCCACTCTCTGAAAAATCTGCCGCTAGCGATGCGCTTGGTAGGCTTCGGCGATGCGGCAAGCACCATTGCCGCAAAATTGCCAGATGGCAAAGGCTACAAGCACGCGTCCATAATTAACTCGATTGCTGAAAAATCCGCTTCCGGATTCGACGCCATCGGTGCCATATCAGCAACCATGGATTCTGCAATATCAAATCTCGAAAACGCGTTTTCCGCGCATAGCAATAAGGGCAACAGGAACTCCACTGTGCTTATGCTTTTTTCTACGGTGCTGCCATCTTTCGCCCTTTTCGGCATAGCAGGGTATTCGATTCTTTCAGGGAGCGCATCATTCCTACCAGAGGCGTTCGCCATATTCGTGGTTTCAGCACCTGTTGCCTATCTAATAATATCAAAAATAACTTCGGCGGTGAGCAATGCAATCATATAATTCCGTCATGGCCGCTCTGGCGCCATTAAAACACACATTTGGCAGCCATGCAGACATGGCAGTGTCTGCAATCTACATAGGCTCGATAACGGTTTCAATATATTCGATATGGTTATCCATCCCTATTTTCCTTTCCGCAATTGCCTTACATGGTTTATCGAGAGTTGACCGCACTTCCGGCTGGAAATCTTCTTCGACGGATACGCTTTCAATTCTGCAGTCCATAGCCAAAAGCCCCAAAAGCACGAGCTACTCGAAAGTCATGCATTCAATTCCCCCCGAGTTCCGCTACCGCAACGAAGCAAAATCTGCGATGGAAAGGTTCAGGGCTACGGGAAATGCCAAATTCGCATTCGGCAAAATGGTTTCCGAAAAGAATCCAAGCTTGAGCGTGCTAGGCATAGTGCTATACTCTGGCTTTTCCGGAGGAACAAGCACATCAGAAGCCTCAAGGTGGATGGCGGCCAAATGCTCAGCGCTGATGAAGCAAATCGCCAAAATGGCACGGATGTCGGAAAGCAGCGACACCATGGTTGCGAGCGGCATAAACTTTTTCTTTCCGGTATTTGCAGGCATAACGATAAACATAATCAGGTTCTCAAGCCCGGCAGGTTACCAAAGCTATTCGATAGCCCTGACTGCCATGTTCCTGTACTATATAATCGCGGTAAACTACTCGACCGCATCAAACTCACTACGCCCGCACGACGGCATACTCGTGCGCACGCTTAGCATGAGTGCCATTGCGTCGTTTGTAATGCAGGCGGCTCTCCGCCTGTCCGCTTTCATGCTTTGAGGTGTAAAAATGGAGACACAATATTCCGCACTGGTTCGCGCCATGGGGGCCATGGCAAGGTCAAGCAAAGGGCAAAGCTCGATAGAATACCTGATGATGCTGTCAGCTGTCAGCATAGTGATCATAATAGCCCTTGCGATGATAACGCAGCTAAAGGGTGCAGCGGTGCACTCGTTCTTCAACGGGACTAACGGCAGCGTCATATCTACCCTGAAGTCAGAGCTTGGAAACATAACTACGCAGGGATAGGTGTTTGCGATGAAGCCAAAAGCGCAGATCACGCTAGAATTCCTGATATACCTAGCAATAGGCATTTCAGCGCTGGCTACCGCAATCTACGCCACGTCAGGGATTCGCTCCAGTTATCTTGACGGGATATCCAAATACGAGCTGGAGTCGTTCTACGGCCATATAAGCGCAATGCAGCAGTATGGAAGTTCCTCATTCGCGGCATACGTGCCAAAGTCGGTGTGCTCCTGCTCAGGCTCGAAAAGTGTAGTTTGCGGCAATTACACAGTGTACACTGGCGCGGAAATAAAGCTGCTCAAGTCGGTATGCGAATATTCGGGAAACATAGAAAACATAAGCGAATCGTACGTGGGCATGGGCGTATACGAGGTAAGTGGTTCACCATGATCGGGCAAATAACTCCGATGTTCCTAATATCGCTGGTGGTGGCAGTCTCGGCGCTCACCATGCTAATTGGATTTTCTGCATATTTGGCATCGTCCCTTTCGAGTATAAGCTCGGAGATTGCTGCATCATCGTCCGCTATGCGCAGCACGATAAGCCAGGGTGTGCAGGCTCCGGATTCCTATGGGGTATGGGTTGAATGGCAATGAAGGCATTGTTCGTGGGTCTGGAGCAGCTCGTCGCGCTGTCAATGCTGCTTACTGCTGTCCTGCTTGTGTCAGGGCTTTTCATAAATCATTACCGCTCGTCAGCCCTAAACGAAAGATTGGCGATGGAAAAGCTCTCTGCATACTACGAAATGCAGCAAATTGCCTATACAATGGTAGCCGGCAACGCCTATCCAATATTGCAAGGATCTAATTCCATTAAAATGACAAGTTTGTCCGACTATGGCCAAGGAAACAATACGTGCAGCCTGAACTACACTGTGCACGAAGGCTACGTCTGCGGCATAGTCGCATATTCTGGCAAAATTTATGTAATAAGGGTGTATCAGAATGCGTGAATCTCAAGGCATAAGGTTGCAGAGCTCGATAGAATTCGTAATAATAATGGCCGCAGTGGCGAGCATGGGGGTGGTTGGGATATCATACTACTCCCGCGTGCATTCAGTAATGATGGGGGCCCTGCCTGCAAAAAATTCAAATTCAGCAGGCTTGAACGAATCTATGGCCGCAATCAACGACACGATAAGCGCGTATCTACTCGCGCCGGCGATGCAGGTAGGGAGCGCTTCAATGGCCACGCTGCTGGTAACCACGTCGTTGCCTTCAGCAATATCAGTAAACATAAGCAGCGCAACAATCGGGCTAAGCCGAAATAATTTCAGCAGCACGAGCTACGAAAAACAGGCCTCGTTCGTATTTTATATGATACCAACGTCAACAGGGGCAGAAAACATATCATTTGAAATAACAGCTTTCAACGGCAGCAGCAAATCCGAGTACGGAGCCAACGTCACTCTCTATGCTTACCGTGGCAACCAAAGCCAATCGCAGGGCAGCTACCAAAACGGCACAATAAGTTACGTATATCTGCATCCAGGAAACGAATCCGTGACATATAGTGCTGGAAATGGGTCAAGGCTTTATTACATAACCGAACGTTCCCACTGCAGCGAGCTCAACTTCTGGGGACAGCAGATGCCAATACAATCGCAATGCCCAGGCGCATCGTGGTACTTCTGGGCGTTCTCCGCGAACTGCTACTACGGAAGTGCGCAGGTGCCTACAAAGACTTACTGCGTATACAAAACTTATTCGGGATACAATGCCAGTGCGCTTTCATCTGTTCCAAAATACAATTACAACGTCACGCTGGGCATAGGGTACGACGGCCTAAATCTGAACTCAGAGCTAAACTCAAACTCACCGTTTTCTAACGTGACCAACGGTGCGAGGGTCTTCGGAACCGCAACTCCGGGAAATTCGATCTACGCCCAATCAATACAACCAGGTTCCCTGTACCTTTTCAATTCAGGCGGCAATATATACGTAGGAAGTAATGCAAATTACTCTGCTTACGAATACGCGTATTCAAACATAAAGGACGACCTAGCGTACTACAACAATTCCGACAACGGCGCTCTCGGTACAATAAACAGGGAGATATACGCCTACAACAACTCCCTGTCAAAGCTAATCAACACGCTCCAGCCCGCAGACTCGGGTTCATGCAGCGCTTCGATGGGAAGCACAGGCATATCATACAGCTGTAAGCCCGATTCTCCTCTGCAGTTCTATAACGCTTCTGCAGACATATACAACTATACGGGTAAGCAGTCGGAATACAGCTACATGGGCTCCGAGATAAGGGTGAGCTGATGAAAGCTCAGATGGCAATTCTAGAGTCGGTGATATGCATGGTGCTGCTTTTCTCGGCCACATACTCGATATTAATTCCTGTTTCGGTGAAGCAATCCCAATTTCCAAGCCAATTCGGCCCCGCGTTATTCAGCGTGGTTTCGATATACGAGGCAAACCAGTCATTGCGCACATGCGTGAATTCCTGGGCTTATTCAGCAGAATGCAATGCTACGATAAACGACATCATGCAAATCTACGGCCTGAAGGGCTTGGGCATTGGCATCGGGGGGCATTCGACGGCAAAGGGTGAAATGTCGAGCTGCGGCTATGAAAAAACCTATTGCACTGCTGTCGAATCCAACGGCATTGAATACATGTGCGTCAAGATGTGTGGTTGAATGTCCCTTTTCGGAATCGGCGTGCTGGCTACTTCGGTAATAATGGCAATGCTGGTGTCTAACGCGCTTGTGATAATGCACTCCGAGACTGAGGCGTTAAACGATACCCTGGCGTACGAAAATATAGCGTATGTGGAAGCCTTTGCATATTCCGGTAGCATATTTGCAGAAACGCAGGGCAATTCGACAGTGCTTTACAGGGACTTGGAAGAATGCGCCTCCATGGACGGAATAAACATAACGCAGGAATACAGGGGCATTCTCATCCGCACGTATTCTGCCCCGTATGCGGTTTCTATAATAAAGCCATGAAGCGGCAATAATCCGCCTGCATTGCATAGCAGGCATGCGTGCAGTATCTGCTTAATGGCCTAATTTTGCAGTTTTCAGGTTGTCATGCTTAAAATGCCTAAAATACGCCTTTATCAAATTGGTTCTCTTCGGGGCATTTTTTAGTACGAAATCCTCAAAATCCATATAGTACATGTCCCTATGCAGGGTGTTCTTCGCAACAAGTTTCATGCCCAGATTAACGCACCACTTTCTTCCGTCGGCTGTAAAGGCGTCTACCAGCACCTCTGTAAAATATACTCCTTCTTTGGCAAAATCATAAATCGCATCAAAAAAGGAATAATCCAGCATAACTATTGCGTTGGTATCCTTATATTTTGGCACCAGCAGCGTTTCCACAATATAAATGGTATAAAAGCCTTTTTTATTCAGCGGATAGATTGAACTTGGTTTTATCTGGCTATCCAAAAGCATGCCTTTCTTGGCTTTTTTAAAGTAAGGCTCTTTTAAAGATACAAAATGCCAATAGCCCAAGATGTCCAAACGGGAATTGACCAAATATCTGGAAGAATACGGGCTTTTTTTAAATATCCGCACCCAATTGTCGTGCGTTCCTTCGGTTGTTTTCGTCAAGCCCCGCATGCCAGAATAATCCAAGCGTATAAGGCACCTAAGCAGCTTGTCAAAATCGTATCTTCCTTTTATAAAATCATACGGCACTACTGCGAGCGGTTTTGGCATAATCTCATTGCATTCATTTTAATCCGTAGCAAAGCCATTTAACGCGCGGCTTGCTGGTTTCTATCGGCCCAGCACAGCAAACTGCCTACGCCGCTTAATTTTTCCGAGCGCACATTTTTGCTAATGTATAAACGAGCCTCGAGAGGGATTTGAACCCTCGGCCTTCTGCTTACCATGCAGACGCTCTACCATGCTGAGCTACCGAGGCGTGCTTGACGCACTATTTTTTAACTATAAACGTATAAAATCCCTATGTTTCAAATGAATCCAACAATAGAAAGGATAAAGTCCCTTCGTGCAAACAGGAAGCTGGGGCAAAACTTCATGGTGAACGAGGCCATAGCCGATTCCGAAGCGGAATATGCCTCGGGACGTTCAGTCGTGGAGCTGGGCCCTGGCCTAGGTGTCCTCACAAGCAGGCTCTGCGCCATCGCAAAGCGCGTTGTCGCCGTCGAGCGTGACGAGAGGCTTTACAATATACTTTCCGAAGAGCTCAAATTCGACAACCTCACGCTGATAAACGGGGACTTCTTCAAGCAGCCCGATTCAGTGTTCAAGGGTTGCGACATAATGGTTTCAAACATACCATATAATCTGTCCAGCAAGACGATATCGTGGCTTTTGAAATACAAAATGGAGGCGTTGCTCTGCGTTCAGGAGGAGTTTGCAGAGCATATGCTGGCGAAGCCGGATACGAAGAAATACTCCAAGCTCAGTGTGACAACGTCCCTGACATTCAGCGCCTACCAGATGATGAGGGTTCCGCGCAACAATTTCTACCCAGTGCCTAGGGTTGACTCGACTCTGATATATCTCAAGCCAAGGAGCAGGGAAATATCGCCGGAGGCAATGCGGCTGATATCGCTAGTGATGGAGCACAAGAAGAAAAGCCTCCGCAACGCATTTATAGACTCTCGCGCCGCGCTGGGAATAACGCAAGCCAGGGCCGTCGAGATCGCGTCGTTGCTGGAATGCTCGGATAGCCGCGTTTTCAAGCTGGCTCCGGAAAAGATACTGGAATGCTGCACCGCCGCGGCATCCATGCTTTGACGTAAAAGGCGCATGGATATATTTAAATAATTTAAAACAGCAATACAATAAAAGAGTAAAAGTGCATGGGATGGACAAAAGCGCAAAAAATGTCGCACCTGTATATATTATCTTAGCCATCCTGATGCTGATTTTTTCGATGCACCTGTCATATTCCCAGGTTGTCGTGCAGAATACTATAAACGCGACAAAATTCAACGCAACCTTGAGTCCTGTCGCAATGGCCCCGCCGTTATCTTGCGAGAATCCTGTTCAATCTGTCACTTTCACTTCAGGGAGCAGCACCCCAGGGGGATACGTCAATTCCGAGTTTGGTATCGATGTGCTAACCACCCAAGTCTGCGCATATTACGTTTATGTGGAAAAAGATACTCTCCTAGACACCAACGGGTATCCCATATACGCGCTTACAGAATTTGTGAATAACGGTATAATCGCTCCATCAAGCGGAGGCTCTGGAGGGGGCTCGTGCGGCACAGGCTCCGGATGTGGGAACAGCGGCAACGGGGACAACGGTCCAAACGGCCAATCCACCACGTATGGCGTAGCTGGGGGCGCCGGCGGCAACGGCGTTCATACCGGGCTAGGAAGCTCAGGCGCCGGCGGCGGAGGAGCCGATGCAACAGGCGGAACGTCTTCTACGTCAAGCCCAGATCAATCAAACGGCGGAAACAATTCCGGGGGCGGTGGTGGTGGTGCGTGTTTTGGGTTCTGCTCTGCTTCCGGCGGCAACGGCGCAGGAAGCATAGAAATATACGCCAATGAGTTTATCAACAACGGTGCGCTACAAGCTGCAGGCGGCTCGGGTTCTGGGGCTAACTGGCCAGGCGGCGGTGGAGGCGGCGGCTTTGTATACTTAGAAATAACCACCGAAAATCCGAATTACATAAAGATTGGGGCAATAAATGCATCAGGCGGAAACGCGGGCTCAGCAACCGGCGGCTGTGGCTTTGGGTCTTCGGCCGCCGGAGGTGGAGGCGGTGGAGGCGGCGTTGTCAACATAACGGCAGAACCGGGCGTGAATATTGACACCTCCGGCGTCGACGTAAGCGGAGGAACCGGGAGCAGTTATTCCGGCTGCCCATCGGGCTCGAATGGTGGCAACGGGCAATTGGTCATAAGCAGATTGCCGCCTGTGCCACCGCCGAGCGGATGCCAGGGCCCAGGCACCGAATACTCAGAACAATACGGCCGCTGCATTTTCCTGAATTCTGTTACTATAACTACTCCTTATCCGGATGCCCTTGGTGGCTCGTTGCAGCCTTCGCAGAGCTATACGTCAAGCCAGCCCACGACGGCAAATCAGCTCAGCTACGAGGAGCAGAGCGCCCAATGGCTTATAACGTGCCCGATAACTCCAAATCCGATTTATACTGCAGAATATTTCAACACGTCTACTCCCCAATTCATATCCGGAAACAGGTGCCTGGCGGATTCAAGCCCGCTCAGCACCACCCTTACGATAAACACCACAGTAACATGGGGCTATAATTTGATAGCAAATTCTACAACGGAACTAGTAGCTACGGACCCAGGCATTCTCACAGTTTCAAATCTTGGCTATGTCGGTTCAACCCAGATGATGAATTTAACATATTCCATATCAAACATATACAACACGGAATCGTACATATTCAATCAGCCCCAATCCACAACGGAAGCCGGAATATGGACGTGGACTCTAGAGTTTGCGAACTTCAGCAAGCTTACGAGCAGCCAGATATCCAGCCTTTCACAGCAAAACAGGCAGTTTCCAAAGCAGGGAAGCAGCTTCCCGTTCCTGCAATACTACAACAACTCCAACAACTGCCTATACAATTACACTTATTCCGAGTCGGTTGACTTCAAGAGCATCAACAACCAGAAAATACCCATACCTGTGAACCTTCCGCACGAGCTGCCAAATAGGATAAAGTTCCCCAACGGCACAGTGGCAGAGACGTCAAGCAATGCGCATGCGGGAACCGGATGCGCCCAATGGCTGTTTTGGAACGGTGCGTACGGTCATGCCGGTAACAGCTGTGGATTTAGCGTAACTACGGTTTCAGAAAATTCTAAATTCTATTTAAACAACAACCTACAACCAGGTCCAACTGGCGCTAGCGGCTCTAATTATTATGCATGCTTAGGTCTTTATGGCGTCTTAAGCAATCCAACAGACTGCAATGGCGGTTCAAACGTTTATGTGGCGAATGATATGGTAAACGGCAAAAACATATATGCCAACGACTATCTTGTTGCAACCGTAACTTCTCATTCGTGTGGCTTCGAAGGAATAAGTACATGCTATACCTATACTGCATATGCCATACCATCGTCGCAGCTCCACTTCTCAGAGGTTCCAGCAATACCCTACTTGCTTTACAACTTCTCATCGCCAGCAACGGTAAGCGACGTGAACGGAAGGGTCAGGTACCTCAACGAATCTTACGACATCTACGGCCCTTACAATTACTTGAATCCTAATTTCCTCGATCCTTACAGCCTGCACGTGGGTTCGTCGTTTTTCGCCACAGTGCAATCAGGCGGAAATTCCTATTTTGCATACTATCCGTATTCCGAGGTATCATTCACCTCCAACGCATCTTTCAACGACCCATATCTTAACTTTGTAAGCGCACTAAACACGAGTCAGCAGGAATCGGAAACAAGCAGCTCTAACCCGCTGTCTTCGCTGCTCAAAAACCCTGTTGGGCTTTTCAAGTCGGGAAAAATCAAGTCTCCTTCGTTCGTCTACGCGACTCCGAACGACTACGTGTATCTAATAAACCACACATCTTCATCATCGCTCTTTTCATCGACGACCGCCACTGCATTCTACTCTATTAGGATGATACCTCTGGGTTCTTACAACCTGACCAACCTCCAGCCGAACTTTGCGGTAAATTCGATAAACGAAAATTCTCCCTATGCTACAAACTCCACATGGGTCTCTGCGTGGGAAACTTACTGGAAGGATTCGCTTGCTGAGCAAGGCCAAACGTTCTACATAACGAATCTTACAAAGATGTCAAGCAGCACCAAAAACGTCTGCTTCCAATGGAGCGTAGATTTTGTATCAGAATGCCATGGCGGCTCAGGGTCAAAGCTGAACGGTTTCATACCTACGTATATGACTTCCGACTATTCAGGAGACATATTCCTTGCCGGGCCATACAAAACCACCACTCACGGAGGTTACGGCAACCTAGAAACATATCACAACAGCGGTTTGGAGCTCGCATCGTATTTCACTAACGGCACTGCAGTAATGGCACGGCCAACTTCGTCTAGCGACTACAACTTCCCGGAGGCTCCATCTGGCTTCGCTACGACTTCAGGCGGCCAGTTCCTATACCTGTCAAATGCATCATATCCAAACATAGCGATGTTCTCCTCTAATTCGCTCACGTACGAGCAGAACATAAGCCTGTCGTATTCCAACCTCACCTATAACCTGAACATAACGTCATATCTCGCGCACGGAGGTCCTTTCGGCAGCAAAGCGATTGCCGAAGCATATGCCGGAGCCCCAAATTCCATAGACGTCTCTTCAAATCATCATCCGATCGCGATTTTCGATTACGGGGACTTGCTCTATGTGGTGGACGACTGGTCATTCGAATCAAATGGCCTAATATCCACCATAATGATGCTGCGTGTCTTCTTCCCCAACGGCACAGAAATCCCTATAGACGGCCAGCATTACAATGATCTGATCCCCAACGCATCGCAGCTTGAGCTGATACAGGCCCTCGGAGGCGGAGTCAACATATCGGCGACTTCAAATCCTCCTTACGGATGGCCCATCTCCGCAAACATATCTTTGCCAAATAAAAAATATGTCTCATATTGCATTGCCAAGTGCGAATACGGCCCCACTAGCAACAAAAACTACAATGGGTACTACCCAATAGGCCCATTCCTCGATAGTTTGCCATACTTCCAATCATCATTATCGAATCCAGGGTCGACAGGTTTCTACATGGACTACAACGGCACTGCTTATCTGCTTACGCATGACTCATCATGCACTTTGCTTTTTAGTTGCACTAACATGTATACCGAATTATTGAGGTTCGTGCCGCACGTGGTGAATTACACCAAGATATCCCTTTCATCGTATTCGCCGTACCAATGCCTAATAAGCATTTCAGGCGTAGCGTCATGCACGGAAAACAGCAACGTATCTAACATGTATCCTCCCTTCGCCGCCGCCCCGAGCCCCATGAAGTTCGTGCTTGGCGAAGGTTCGGCATCCAACTACTACGACGCCCAGGCCGTTTCGGCGTCGCTTTTCCCAGGGGGCCTTGGCAGCTATGGCAGCGGCTATGCCTCAGGCAAGGAAAACAACATTAACAGCAATAGCTCCGGGACAAGCCTTAGCTCGGGTCTGGTAACTGGCGGGATACCTGCTATAAAACCTACTACGGCAGCAGAAAGCTTCATAAGGCTCACATCGTCAATAGGCGGATATGCCTTGATACCATATAATACTTCCTACACTGTTACAAAATCGTGGCAGCTCATAAGCACCGATCCATCCGGTTGCACTAACGTCCTTCCGCAAAGCGGGACGTTTACCTACAACGGCTATTCGGCGTTTCAGGTCAACGTCACAGGATCCACGTACAATTCGGTTGTTGAAGGCGGCCCCACGTATCTGAAGGACATACTGTCAAACGCATTCTACGATGCGAACCTTTCCGACAACAGCTCTATCATACCGCCAAGCACCGCATATAACATATTCACAAACAGGCTGTTCGGCTCCGTAATGCTGAACCAGAGCATAACTCCGTCTGGCCTGGCAGTGTCCAAGATGATAAATTACTCTCGCATGTACAACTACAGCCTATACGAAGTGCAGCAGTCCGCCGGCGGGCAGAACTATCCGGGATATGCATATTCTGCAGTTGAGCTTGCAAACATAAGCGTAAATCCGCCATCAAACGTTCCTGTCTACGGGATTGCAAATTCCCTTATACCAAATCCAACCCCGTTTACCGGAAACAACATATTTACGTACCTAAACAGTTCAGCGTCCAGCTTCACAAACCTTTTCCAGCAGTTCACATACTTCAGGTATTACGACCTGATGGCAATATCGTTCCCCAAAGACAGGCCAATACTTGGCTACAATAGGCTTATCTACGTGTTCCAGGACGCCTTCAACAACACACAGTTCGCCCCGATGGATGTCGACATAGCGAATACGACAGTAATAAACGTTAACGTCGAACCCATCGTGAACGCATATAACTCTAATCAGACTATCCTGAACATAACGGGCACTGCAGGTAATCTGTATGGAATATACTCAAAAAGATTCGCTCCGCTTCCAAAGGGCTCAAAGATTTATCTATATTACGATACTCCTCTCAACTATTACAATTCGACCGAAAGCCCTACGGTGTCAAGCCAGCTTGCTGCTTACTATACGTATGCGGAAGAATGCGCATACGAAGCCAACCACACTGCGGAATGCAGCCTGGCCAATCCGCTAAACCAATACATACAGGGAAACACCGGTGCAGTCGAAGCTAACGTGATATCATACAACCCGCAATACAACAGCAGCGGGGTATGTCCTCCTCCCCCAGAGCATAGCCTGCTCAACATAACAGTTCCGATAGATTGCAGCCTCAACAACGATACGTCAATGATACCTGCAAATACCCGTGTCGGAAACTTTGCCCCAGTTCCATACAACCGCTATTGCGAACCCGAATTCCTTAACGGCTCAGGGATACTCACTTCGCAGCTAGGCTTGGCTGCAATAGTGAGCACGAACAGCACAGGGGGCTTTTCCACCAACACCATCACTGCCTGTGGAACAGGGACAAGCCAGATAATAGCCAAGTACTACGGCGCATCCGGCCCGGAGCCGCAGATATACTCACAGCCCTCAATCACGGATTCAGTGCTGAGCTTTTCCCCTAATTACGACGCTTACGCAAGTTTCCTTAAAGAATGCGAATCTTTAGGGGGGCTTTTCGGCGCGTCGGCAAGCCAATGCGAATCGAAAGCGAGCTCCTTATTTGGCATACCTCCTTCGAAAATTACCACGTACGAATACAATTATTCCATTGCTCCGAACCAAACCAGCTCGTCTTTCAGCATAGGCAGCTACTACCTCAGCATGGGGAACATAAGCATAGTAATTACCATCGCTGCAGTGGCTATGGTCATAGCTTATCAGACCGCATCCAAGCGCAGGCGTTACCGCTTAGGCCATCGTGCAAAAGGACGCATAAGATAAATATTTATATTAGGCAATGCGTATAATTACTGAGAGAAATGCTCTGGCTAATACCCGTGCTGCTAAGCTTTGACATAATAGAGGCAATAGTGCCAGTTATAATAATCTTAATCCTAATAGCCGCAGCGGCCGGGCTTACAAGGGGTACGGATATATTCGCCCTTTTCGGCCTTGGCACCATAATGGGTTTTGCCAACGCAGGATCTGGGCGCGTAGGCAAGGGCCTCAAGGGTACAAGGTACGGCGCCGATGCAATCAAGAGGGGCAGAGCCGCAGGCAAGGCCAAGGGCGGCTTAATCAAGAGGGCCAAAAAGGCCGGTAAAAATTACAAGGCTGCAAAGGCAAAAGTCCCTGCAATAAAAAACAAGAAAATGATGAAGGGAGCAAAGCTGGCGAACAGGCGCTTGAAAAGGCTGCAGGCCAAAGGGAAAGGAAATTCTTTCAGGGCAAAGCTCCTTCGGGCCAAACTCAATAAACTCAAAAACGCAAACATAAAAAAGCTGAATGCCCAAAAGGTTGCGAGCAGCGTGCGTGACAATCCCGGCGTGCGCTTGTCAACTTTGTCGCTCGCAGGCGGACTGACTCTTTCTACCAAAGCAGCAAACAAGCTTACTGGAAAAAAGATGGCCGGCCGCGCTTCGCAGCTCAACACAGATTTGGCTAACAAAAATCGCGAGATAAATAAGAGCCAGAAACAGCATCTATCAAGGATCAGTGTATACAAAAAGTCAGGGTTGATGGATTTCGAAAAAATCCCGATAAAAACGCGCAATGCTTCAATAAGTTCACATGGCGTCAGAATAGGGCATGTGCCAAAATTCAACAACTACGTGAAAACAATAAGCTCAAAGACAGGGACGCAGACAAAGGTGCTGAAAATACCTAAATCGGCATTTGTGCAAAAAGGGGTCACCACTGCAATAGCGATGTCGCTGCTGCAAAAGCATTGGACCAAGCAGATCGAGGCTGGGGGTCCGCACGCCGGAAGGGCGGAAAAGCGCCTGGGCAAGCTCAACGACATAGTTGCAAAAATGCATTACGGCGCATCATCTTCAGGAGAGGCTTTTAAATCTGCGGCCAAAGGTGAGCTTAGGTCAAAAAATGCGAAAAGACTTGAAAATATAATCTCATTCGGGCTTCCTGTTCCTGGAGGGAGGGCCCTCGGCGGCCTTGTGGGAAGGCGATTCGGAGAAAAGAAGCTCGAAAGGCTCCCTAACGAGGACTACTGGAGCACATACAGAAGCAGGAGAAGCGAATACGAACAGATAAGAAAGGAAATGGATGCGTCACAAAATCACACGCTGCGCCATCCATTAAAAGGTCACCACGGCCCGGACAGCATCGAAGCAAAGCGCCAAAAGGTGTGGGACACAGCATACAAAAAGGCCCTGAAAGGAATGAAGAAGTAGAAATCCCGAAGCCAACGCGCTAAAATCCGAAAATACCTGCCAAATGCTATCTTTGTTATACGCTGCGGCTCGGTTCCAAACGGTTTTATGAATAAGCAGATATTATGCTCTCAGACATGCTGGCTCCGGCAGCCGCTTCAGGCATTATGCATTTGTAGACTCCGCTCCTGCTCAGTTTTGGTATGCTCTCCTCCTTTGCTACCCTTGTTATAATCTTTATCTTGCTGTCGACTGCCTTTGCCGAGATTGCTATCATGCTGTTCTTTATGTCGTCATCGCTGCAAGCCACTATATAGGCAGCATTTTCTATCCCTGCCTTGATAAGCGTCTCTTTTATCGTGGGGTTTCCCATTATCGCGAAGACGCCGATTTCGTCGGCTTTCTCGAGCTCCTCCTGGCTCTGAACTATGAATACGTGCCTCATCCCCTTCTCCTTGAGCTTCGCCGACACGAGCTCTCCAAGCCTGTTCATGCTGGTTATTATCACATGGCCCTTGAATCTGCGTATCTTCCTCTCCTGGAACCTTTCCCTTATCCCAAGCCCTTTTATGAATTCGAAGAAGAGGGCAGCAAGCCAGACCGCCAGGAGCGTGAACACTATGACGTCTATTATGCTGGCTGCCACAAGGAACGGGTTTTCAGCCGCGGACAAAGGCAGCTTATAATACTCTATGTCGAGAGCGAGCAGCGCATTCCACACTATGGCGACGACCACTCCCAGCCCTGAGGCTGCGGTAAGCGCTACCGCCACAATGAACAAAATCACCGAGGAATACGCTATTATCGTCAGCCTTTCGTCTATCATTCAAGCACCGTTCCTTGCCCTCCTGCTTATTATGTCTCCGATGTCTAGGCCAGCAAGTACCTCTGGAACCACGCACAGCCCAGCTCCCGCCCTGTGCATTTTCGTAACGCTGGCCTCATCCCTGGCCCTGGCTATTATGTTTATCCCAGGGTTGAGGTAATGCGCAGTGACGATTCCGAGCAGGTTCTCGAAATCGCTTTCCGTGGAAAATATTATTGATTTTGCCGACTGCACGGAGCATTTCCTGAGTACGTCATCGTCAGTAAAGTTGCCCCTCACTGCTATGTAGCCAAGCCCCCTAAGCATCTCTACCTTTTCCAGATCCTTGTCAACTACGACAAACCTCTTCCTCTTGTTTTTAAGCGTCAGGCATATGCTTTCCGCGAGGTCGTTGTAGCCGCACACTATGACTCCGTTGTTCATCTTCCGCACGCCTATGTTGCTGAGCTTCTCGAAGAGGTTTATGACGCTTATGAGCTCCACTATGCCCGCGAGTATGAAGCCTATTGCCACTATCTTCACTATGCCGTCGAGCATCAGCAGCGGGAACGTGTTGTAAAACTCGCTGTCGAAGCTCAGCATGTGGTAGTTGAAGGCCGGAGAGAGCGTTACGCCGTTTATGTCAAACAGTGCCGCAATGGTGAAATAAGTCGCATCGTAGAAATTTCCGACGTAATAATGCACCAAGATTATGGTCCCTGCGGCTGAGGCTACCACTAATATGAGGAGCATTACTATGTAGCTCAAAGGCATGTCGACCTTGGAAGTTCCGGAGCTCATAGTGCTTCATCGCTTATTTTGTTATCTCCGCAATTATCTCTTCGCTTGCGCTGTTCTGCGGCATGACAATATAGTCCGCGCCTGCCTCTATCATCTTTTCCCTGACGAGCTTGTCGTTGGCCCTGGTGGCTATGAATACGTTCTTGTTGAGGTCCCTGGCCGTCAATACTGCGAAAAGGTTCTTTGCGTCGTTGTCCATCGCTATGGCTATCGCCCTTGCAGAGGCTATCCCTGCATTTTTCAGCACGTGCGACGAGGTAGCGTCCCCCTCTATTACCGCGTATCCCTTTTCCATGCTCTTGGCTGCTACGTTATGGTCGTACTCCACTATCACGAACCTGATTCCGTGCTCGTGCAAAGTCTCGACTATCCTCTGACCCACTACGCCATAGCCGCACACTATGGTATGGCCCGAAAGCGATTCCAAAACAACACCTGCGCTATTAAGATGCCAATTCAAATTTAAATAGTGATGTGCTGCGCTCACTGCTTCTCCATGCCATCTATTCTTCGAATGTAATCCATGAGCTCTT
>JAKAUR010000016.1 GCA_021827665.1 Microcaldota archaeon | reverse complement strand
GTTTGTTTCACACTCAGGAAAAATAGAGGATTGGGAGAAAGTCAAAACATTATCATAAGATGTTTTTGCCGCTTTTATATCCTCCCGTATACCGAGCTGAATTCCTGCATCCTTTTTTTGATTTCCTGTGCGGATTTTTCGTAATCCTCCAGGGCTTCAGTTCCCTTCTTCGTTATTGAGTACTGCCTTCTTGTCTTTTCGGACCTCTTTTCGGTTTCGTCTGACTTTATGTAGCCGTTTGCCTCAAGCCATTCCAAGGTTGGGTATATTGCTGCCGGGCCAGGCCTCCACATGCCGTTTGTCTTTTCGAATATCTGCTCCATGAGCTCGAAGCCGTGCATGGGCCTTTCAGAGAGCAGCTTTAGCACCAGGGGCTTGAGCAGCCCCTTTGGCACTATGTCTACCCTGAAAGGTCCGCAGTTGCAATAGCCTCTTGGCATTTCATTCATCCTTGGCTTCGGTTTCGCTTGAGCCTTTCTGGATCTCGTCTATGCGCTTTGCTATGAATTTTGCCTGCTCTTCCAAGTCCTCCTTGTAGAGTTTGAGCTTTTCTATGAGCCTTTCCTTGTGCAGGGGGCCCATTTCATCCATGCTGTCCATGTCAGAGCTCGTTCCCATTCCATGCATGTGCATCCCCATTCGTCCGCGCATACCTCCGCGCATGCCACCGTTCATGCCTCCGTGGCCGCATCCACATCCACTTCCGCAACCGCAGTCGTTTCCATTTTCGTTCATTTCGTATCTCATATTATATCACTACTGATATAGTTAGTTATATAAATATTTAAATGTTTCGTTTCATGGGATCGAGCTTTTCAAACGCTTTTTTTATCTCGTCCGAATTCGCGTATTCGTCTATCCATGGATAGAAGTCAGACTCTTCCATGGAATCATGGGAAGTGAGCAGCTGTTCAAGCTCTGACACAAATCCAGGGATTGTTTTATTTGCACTAGGATTCTTTATTGCCAGCCTTATTTCCTGAATCAGGGACCTTATCCTAGAATGCTGCAGTGATATCTCTTCGAGCAGAAGGTTTTCTGTTTCGCCGGTATGCGATTCCACAATCGGAAAAAGTATTTTTTCCTCAAATTCCATATGCCTTGATATCCCTGAAACAAAGTTTTCGAAGTATTCTGGCGATCCCGAAAGCTTGAACTGTTCAAGCAGTTCGTACTCTTCGTGATGCTCCCCGGACATGAATTCATAGATTTTTCCCATTGTTTTGAGCACCGTTTTGAGCTTGTACTGGCTCTTTTTTCTGTATTACAGGCTTTATGCTCTTTCCAGAAGCCATTATGTGCCAGATGTTTGCCACATGTATAAGTATTGCCAGCACAAGAAGCGCTAGACCCAAAGGCAGCAGCGCAGTAGTGGCGCTTCCAAAAAGCCCTATCATGGATAAGAACAATAATATTATCCCTATGTTCATTGCTGCGAGCTCAACTGCCACTGACTTGTAGTTTGCAAAAGTCGCATGGGAAAGCCCGGGTGCGAAGATATAGGAAAGCCCAAATACCATCATAGTGACAAAGCCGTAAAGCTCCAATATGAATATTGGATCGTGCTTTATCAAAATAACCCCTGTTAGATCGAGCGCCAGCAGTATCGTGCCGATTAGCAGATAGGCAAAGGCTATTGCCATGTATGACCTTGCCAGCTTTGAGCTTGCGGATACGTTGTCCATTTGACTAACCTTGCTTTGAATCCATATTTGAGGAATCGGAAATAAACTTTATAGATATGGAATTGACGCAGTGCCTTACGTTCTTCTTTGTAAGTTGCTCGCCGGTAAATACGTGGCCCAGATGGGCGCCGCACCTGGCGCACTCTATTTCAGTCCTTATGCCGTCAGCGTCAGGGATTCGCTTAATTGCTCCAGGAATTTCGTCGTCGAATGCCGGCCAGCCGCACCCGGAGTCGAACTTGTCCTTGGAACGATACAAAGGGGCGCCGCACCGCTTGCAGACATACGTGCCGGGCTTGAAGAAATCGTCGTATTCGCCAGTGAAAGGGGCTTCGGTGCCCTTGTGCAGTATTACGCGTTCCTCCTCTTTTGTAAGTTTTGCGTATTCCGCCATTTTACTGCCTTACTTTGCCTTGCCCTGCTGCTTCTTGTATCTCTTTATGAGCTCTATCGCCTGGTCTATGGAACGCTTTACGTCGCCCTCGGTCATTGCGCCCGTGCATATTATCTTGCCGTTCTTGAACAGAAGAAGGGCAGACTTGGGCTCGTGTATCTTTAGTATGGCCCCCGGGAACTGCTCGGGCTCGTAGTCGACGTCGTAAGACAGCCTCGCAAGGCCGTAGAGGTCGAGCTCCATTTTGAGGTCTGCGCTGGCCACCATGTTGACCACCCTGTACGTCGGATGAAGCACAATATGCTTCCCTAGAGCTGAATCATGAGATTGGGACTTTGCCATCAAGAACACCTAGAAGATTTTTAAGCCTTAAGGCATAAATATATATGCGATTAATAGTCTGCTTGTCAGAATGCGGCTATTGTGCAATTTTTTCGGGTTTTTGAAATGACAAAGAGATCGGCAGGTTTATTCTCGGGAAAGACGAGGAACATGGCAAGGCATCACATGCCTTCCAAGCAGAGCGTGCGCACTTACATAAAGGACTATGAAGTGGGCGACAAGGTTGCGATAATACCCAAGGGCAGCGTGAAGAACATACCGCATCCGAGGTACAAGGGCAGAATCGGAGTCATAAAGGAGAAGCGCGGCACTGCATACGTGGTTGAGGTGACCATAATGAAGGCAAAGAGGACCCTCATAGTGCCTGCGATACACTTGGACAAGGCTTGAGCCTTTTCTTTTTTATTTTGGATAGTAGCGCGAGCCCTGAATTAGAATTGTTGATCGGGGAAGGAAAGGCTTGTGCTTTAAGCAAATAATAGGCTTCAATACCTGCGCTGTGGCTGCTCCCTCTTAAAGTAGGGCTTGGTGAATATGTAGAAGCGCTCGTTGCCCTGGAGCTCCTGCAATATCCTCTGGGTTATCATTTCTGCGGGATCCTGAAGCAGAGCCACCCTTGTGGTTATGTCCTCGAAGCTCTCAAACTTCTTCTCGGCCCTGGCCTTCAGTATTGCTTGTAGGTGCTTCTTTCCTATCCCGGGAAGGAGCTCAAGCGAGTGCTCCCTTATGTTCAATGAGCCTGAATTGTTGAAGAAGTTAACGAACCTCTGAGGGTTAGACTTTATTATGTTGAGTATTATGTTCCTTAGGTTTCCTTGGGCAGTCTGCGTCAGCTCCGAATAGCCTATCCTGAACTTTATTAGCGCTATCTTGTCGCGCTCGTCCTTGCCTATGTAGACGCGCTCGCCGGTGGTCAGCGTAACGCCTGGCTTCGGCGTGGCCTCCAAAAGGGTGAACCATTCTTCGCCCATCAGCTGGGCGACTGGCTCGGATCTTGAAGAAAAAGACTTGCCAGTAGAGAGAAAATCGAGCACGAGTGCATATTCCTCCCTTCTCTCATTATCCTTCTCCATGTGTACAACCCTTCATCCGCTTTAATGCCCTGCATTCAGCTTCCTTTCCCGTTTAGTATCGCGACTACCTTGCTTACCTTCTCGTCGTTGATTCCGTTCTCCTTCATAAGTATGGCCTTGACCATTGGTGCATTCTTAGGCATTACCTCTATGAGCTTTGCCACTGCGTATTTGCCAAGGCCTATCTCCTCAAGCTCCTTCTGCAGCTTGTCGAGCTGGGACTTCTTTTGGGGCCTGAACTTCTCAACGTAATCGAACGCAAGCTGCTGCTCGTAAGTGAGCGGCTTCGAGCTCTTCTTGCGCTCCTTGAGCACTTCATAGACATCGTAGAGCGTAGCTACGCCCTTGTCCTCTACCTTTTTTCCTATCATTATAACCACTAACTATGACAGTCTATTTACAAGGATTATTTTAAAAACAACATCTATAAAGCTTGTGTATTGCGACAGTAGGCACACTCAGGAAATGCTTATTTTTCCATGTTTTGGACCATGATTG
>JAKAUR010000006.1 GCA_021827665.1 Microcaldota archaeon | reverse complement strand
TCATACTGGTAAAGCTTTTCGGGAAGCCAGCTTATACGGAAAAAACCAGGGAGATTTACAGGCTCGGAAGATCTGAGATAGTTATAGACAAGTATGCAGACCTGCCGCATTACATGGAGATAGAGGCACCCAGTGAAGCCGAGGTGGCCAAGGCTTACGGAAGAATAGGAAAGCCAGGCGAGGTTTTAGGCAATTTCCCAACGGGAAGGCTTTATGCGCATTACGGGATTGATAGAAAAAAGCACATCAAAGAGATTGGATGGAAACTCGACAAACTGCTCTCGTGATGGATTTAACAGGTATGAAAACTTAGTGCATCCAGAGACATGTTTTCCGTCATTTTCAAGTTACTCGTTCGGGTAAGCGCAAAAGGATGCCGAGCATGGCATCTGCGCCTTCCTTTATGTACGATTCTATGCCTTTGGTTTCCACGATAGGCACCAGCAATTGTCTTATTTTAGATGCTCGGACTTAACCATTTTTATAAATTTGCTTCATATAATAGCTTGTGGTGTGAAAATGCCACAAAAACAATCTGAAATTCTTTTTTTGAGCAGGCATATGAGAACTGCGGAGAAGCGCGGCGGGGAACGCGTGCTCTATACCTTCGGAGTGGAGCCTGACGAAGCGGTGAGAATGGCCGCAGCCATAAGGGAATACGCCAGGAATAGCGAGTATGCGTACACCAAAGAGGAAAGGCAGGATATGCCGGACGAATCCATGCAGGTATACGTGCTCGGGGAAAACAGCATAGTGGTGGCTTCGAGGGCTTACGTTGGGAGCGTCGGAGAAAAGGCGAGGAGGGAAGCGAGAGAGGTGGCCGAGTACGCATACGCGCTCCTGGAAGATTCCGGACTGCTCAGACAATGAATTTCAAACTTCCGGATTCCTGTTTGCCTTGCCGTCTGAGGACAAGTTGCGGAACAGCCCGGTCAATACCTGAAGCATCCCTTCGGCGTTCCTGTAAATAGTGACGTAGTCGACCTCGTTGGAATCAAGCATGGAAAGAGCAGAGGTTAGCAGAACTGAGCGGTTGAGCTTTTCTGTGGCTTCAAGAGCGTGTTTAGTCCTTAAAAGGGTTTTGGCGTCGGACACGTCCTTTGCAGTTTCGTTTGATATTACCGATTTAAGCGTTAGCGAAAGCGCTTCCGAATCCCCGTACCTGTAGAGCGTTCGGACCGTCTGCCTGAATTCTGGGTCATATAGCAGTGCGTCGTATACTGCCCTTTCAGCAGCAAGCTTTGCCTTTTCCGATTCCGGAATTCCGAAGCGGCTGTGGTTACATTCAAGCATGGTGAAATTAAAGTTCATCGTTAAGACCTGGCGTAATTGTCCCGCAGGTTATATTTATAAGTTTGGATATAATACTTTTGTACGGCGTCCTGGAGGGTTCGCATGAAAGGAAATGCAGGCATTCTGAGTTACCTGAATATTGGTGCGAGATACACTCTGCTCTTCGCGCTCCTGTATCTGTTAGTGTCGGTGTTCGAGGGCCCATGCTCCAGGCCTGTGCTCAACAGCGCATTTCTCTTCATTACCGCGCCGTTCAATCCTCTGGAAAACTGCATACTTGCAAGCAGCTCCTCCAGCTTCTTCGTCGCCGTGGCTTCGAATTTTGTTTTTGTAGCGATACTGATATTTGGGGCTGGAGTTTATTTTGGATATCTGAGCAGAACAACCAAGAAGGGAATTCGCATGTCTTATGTGTTTGCTTCGGCGATAATATCCACGTACATAGCTTCGGCGATGTCGTTCTTTTACTTTTCCAGGTTCCAAGAGCTGAGGCTTAAGGTAGCCACCGGGACGTCGATAATAGGGTTCGACATGTGCATGTTTATGGCCATTTTCATGGGAATCGAGATATTCTACTACTTGAAGGCGAGGAGGAAAATTGGCAGGTCGAAACGGCTCGGAAGAACGGGCTTTGACCCTGTGTACCTGAACACCAGGTTCGGCTTCATACTGATATTCCTGATACTGATGTATTCGTATCTGGACGTAAGCCTTGTTCACCTTGCCGGGCTCATAGCGATACCCATACTTGCAGTGCTTGTTATCAGTTTCAGCCATGTGGGCTTCGGAAAGGCAATCGGAGCGATAGGAAGGCATGGCTTAAACGGATTTGGAAAGGCGTATAAATAGGGTATTTACGCCTGATTCGCATATCGCACTCTTGTCAAACGCCATGGAAAATGGTAAGTATAAAGAAAGAGGGAGCATATAATGGGTGTATTGGTGGATTACAAGAATCGTAGCGAAATAGAAACTGTAATGAGGAATTTGAAAAGTTTCAGGAGGGGTTTTGAAAAGTCCTACGGAAAGGGCAAGGACATAATGTACGTGAATTATATAGGGCATGGCGAGTTTGCAAAGCAGTATAGCAAAGCCAGTGCGGAAGAAAGGATAAAGAGCTATTCGCTGAAGAAGGGCAATGTGCTTTACGTAGACACGGAGTGCCTGGAAAACTGCACCGAGGAGGAGGCATACATGATGGGCCTAGGCAGCGCAATAGCAGAGATTATGATGGAATATTGAGATTCTTCTCTTTCACTCGCTCCTGAGTGCTATTATCGGGTCGACCTTCGAGGCCTTCCACGCAGGGTAAGCCCCAGCTGCGACGCTTATCAGTATGGCTATCGTAAATGCGAGCAGCAGTGTCTGGACAGTTATTACCGGAGAAAAGCTGACCGAAGACGAGGAGGATCCGAAGCCTGCGGATCCGTTTCTGGAGAAACCCCTTGGAGACGAGGTCGTGGGGGCTGCGGTTGAAGACCCGGAAAAGCCTGAAGAAGTGCCGCTATGCGAAGAGAGCAATGCAGGAAGTATGTATGAACCTCCGGCTCCTGCCACCATGCCAACCATTCCGCCTATTACCCCTATCATTACTGCTTCGGAAAGAAACAGCAGCATTATGTCGCGCTGCTTGAAGCCTATGGACTTCAGTATTCCTATCTCCTTGGTCCTTTCTGACACTGAGACCATCATTATGCTGAGTATGCCTATTCCAGCCACTATTAGCGAGATGCCACCTATGGAGCCGAGAAGCAGGCTCAGCGTGCCGGTTATTGAGGATACTGTAGAGGTTATGCTCTGCACTGAAAGTATTACCGCGCTGTTGCCGAATATGTCAGAAAGCAGGGTTGAAAGCGCAGACGTGGAGTTCAGGCTTGTGGCCTTTATTACAAGAACGTTGTACGAGTACTTGTCTATTATGCTTTCAGCCTGCGTAAGCGGCATGAATATGCTGGTGTCAGGGTCCACGAAGAACGAGGTCCCGTACACTCCCAGTATACCGGTAGGAACTATAGGGACTGTCTTTACCCCTGCAGGTGTCATTATCCCTGAAAGGTAGAGCGGCTGGTCCAATGCTATATTAGGTGCTGCGCCTGAGCTCGGATAGGCTATGCCGTAGCCCAGGAGCGCCTGGCCTGTCCCGGAATCGGAATATAGCGTGCCGGAGCTGTAATCAAGCTTTCCGAGTACGGATTCGAGGCTCGAATTTTCTATGCCAAGAACGGTAGTTGAGCTCGACCCTGTGCTCGTCGTTATGTTCGCACTGAACCTGAGCATTGGTATGACCGAGCTCACGTTCGGAAGCGATTCTATCTCGCTTATCTGCGCGTTTGTAAATATGCCGTCAGGGCCCGAGGCCGACATGTATATGGTAGTTGGCCCTATGGTATCCAGGGACTGCGTTATGCTTGCGGTAACGCCGGTAACCAGGGATATGAGGGCTATTATCGTAGCCACCCCTATCATGACGGTGAGAACCGTGAGGCCGGTCCTTAGCTTGCGCTGTGACATGCCCTGCAGGCTAAGCTTAAGGATGTCTTTCGGGTTCATCGCTCGCACCGTTCATTTTGGCTGCTTCTTGCCCTTTTTTGCCGTTTTCTTCCTGTATACGAATGCACCCACTATTGCAATTATCATTATGGCCGTTATGACATAGAGGAGCGCGAAACCTGACCTGTTCCAGTATTTGGCGGTATTCCCGTAGGGATTGGTTGAAAACGCCG
>JAKAUR010000007.1 GCA_021827665.1 Microcaldota archaeon | reverse complement strand
TGTTGTAGACCTTCTGCGTTACCTCAGTATAGGACTGCCCGTTCATAAGCTGCGCTGCGTTGCCTACGTTCTCAACATCTGGATTGATGTTAAGCGCCACATTCTCAGCTTCTGGGTTAACCCCTACTATTGTTTTGAACTCTGTTGGTGCTGCTTCCGTAGGCTTAATGAAACCGCCAACGTATCCCACTCCTGCGCCTATGCCTGCGCTAAATAGGTCCTGGAATGGCCCTGCAGGCTGCCCTGTGGCAAGAACATTATAAGCGTTTGTGAATGCGAGGTTTGTCAATGCGCCTGTAGCTGCCCTTCCCGCTGCGGTTGTCGCTGCGCCTGGTATTATGCCTTCAGCTACGCTCTGCGCTCCAGGCATTACCGAGCCTGCTAAGCCTCCATAGACTATTCCCTGCGCAGAGCTCTTTGCGAGTTCCTGAGGCGTTGCCTGGCCTCCTGAAAGCGCATAGGTTATAATAGGGTTGGCTACGCCGCTTATTCCTGCACCTGCAAGGCCGTATAATGCTGCTGCCACTGGGGCAGCTATGTAGGAGCCTTCTGCTGCTATGCCGAGTGCAGTGTCGGCTGCAAGTTTTTCTGCTGACATTTTGTATGCTTCTGGAAGTTCGCTTAGCTGCTGCGAAGTATAATATTGCAATGCCTCGGGGTTTATGTTTGGAAATAGAGGTCCTGTTGGGCTTGGAGAACCTAAGTAGGTGTATGCTGCGTTAGGCATTGTTATTGGAAGCGCATGTCCTTGGAGATATGCAAGCTCGTTGTATTGGTTCTGTATGCCGTTTGCGACTGTTGGGTTCGTTTTAGCCAAGTTATAAATATCTTGTTGCGTAATAGGATAATTGTAAGGGAACTGTCCACCTGCCGTTGGCGCACCGCCGGGCGTTCCAGGATAAAGCCCTTCTGAAGATGTGGCTGGATTAAGCATATTGGCAAGACCACCAATGGCGGAGGCTATGTCGCCTGGGATTGGAGAAATAGTATTGTATAGATTTGACCAAGGATTAGATGTCCATGAAGAAGTTTGATTTGTATTTGTATCTGTTCCTAACGGCTGCGGTGTGGATAGCGATAGTGCTTGCACCGATGTGGGCAAAGAGCCCAGGTATTGCTGCCCAGGCTGTAGCCCTGCCGTTCCTGGCGTGGGTAATCCTGACAGCATACTATTCCCTGCGCTGGTTGTATCATAAGGCGCATAAAGGGGCTGTGCAGCAGATGGCGAAAGCATAACGTTGAATGCGTTGCCTGCGACTGGTGCGTTTCCTGCAGTTAACGATTCCGAAGTGAAAGCGTTGGCTGGAGTGCTGGCTGAAGGGGTAAACGTAAATGCGTTCGGGTTTGGGCCTGTTATGGTTTGGGTATAAGTTTGGTTGCCGAATGTAGTTGTAGCTTCATAGACACCAGGGGATATTTGAGTAAGCGTGGTGTCGTTGACGAACTCCTGCGGGGACATTGACATCATTCCTGCCGTTGCAGAGCCTCCAGGAGTGTTTATTGCATTGCCGCTAACGATGTTCTGGTAAGCTTGTGAAAGTATTGGAGCCGTAGTAGACGTAGGACCTGATGGAACCACAAACCAAGTAGGCTCAGTAGGAGTTGATGGAAGCCCGTTGACTGTTGGTGTTATGGCGCCGTTGCTTGATATTGCGAATGTGAGGCTTGCGCCTTCTGGGAGGCTGCTTATTATCTGGTTAGCTTGGTTTTGGGAATAGCCGATAGCTTGGAGGTCTGCTACTGTCGGGTTTGTAAATGTTTGAGTTGTTGAGCCGTTGGAAAAAGCGTAAAGTTCTGGATTAAATTGGACTCCTGTTGGTGTCTGCTCGTATGAGCCAGTAACTACAATGTTTGGATTCTTTGTTGATAGGGTCGTAGGCAGGCTTTCTGTAAGGCCGTTCGCAAGCGTTATGGTTTGGAAGCCCGAGCCTGGGGCTGCATTGTTTGAGTTCTGGACATTAAGCGTTAAGCCCTGGTTGCTCTGCCCTACGCTTATTGTTGTTCCTGAGCCTGCAGAGTTTATTGTTGGAGCTGCGCCGTTAAGCGCTGTCCAAGCCTGATCTACTGCCTGATTTGTCGCTTCTACTGAGCCTAAGGTTACTCCTGCAACGCTTCCTGTATATGTAAATGTCTGCCCGTTTGGGAGCGTTTCGGTAAGCGCGAAGTTCGGGGAATTGGGGCTTTGCCAGGTTATCTTTGCGTCTGTTCCAAATGTCTGGTAATCTACAGGAGGAGTTTGCTGCACTATCGTGCCGCCAGACTTGTATGCATTTACATAAGCCCGCTGCCCCTGAGCCTGAAGCGAAGCGGGGAGCGAGTTGCCGTATATGTCGTATACATTCCCGCCCTGAATAAGCTCGTAGCCTCCTGCGGCTTTTGAGTTTGGCATTACTATGTAGCCTGCCTGCTCTGCCTTCTGGATCGAGAATGTTGAGCCTGAAGCCTTGGCTGCGGCTTCGCTTGCCGTAAGCTGTGCTTTATAAGCTGCAAGCTCCGAATTCGCTGCGGCGTTTTGCAATGTGGAAGCTGGCGTTACGAGGGAGCCTGATAAGGTTGTGTTGGTTATCTGCGCAGGGGTTGAGGAACCTTGAACAGTTATGGTGCCATTGTTGTTTATGAATGTCTGGCCTGTGTTGGGGTTGTAGTATGAGGATATTTTGCCTGAGGCGAGCTCTGAAGCTATGAAGCTTGGGACCTGGTTGATGCCTGTGGCTGCCTGGGTCTGGACGATTGTGCCTCCTTGCGATGGCGAAGATGCGGGCTGCGATGGGCTTGAGGGTGAGGATACGGCGGAGGCCTGGACTGAGGGAGAGCTTGGAGAGTTATAAGAAACAGAATGCGCTGCCTGCGGTGCTACTTGCACTTGGGGCTGCTGCGGGGCGTTCTGAGCTGCGGCTATCTCATAAGCCATTGAGCCTACCAAAGGCGTTGGTCCTGTGGCATTATTTCCATTCCCTGTGGCTGCTTGGGCTTGTGCTGCCTGTTGCTGCTGGTTCCTCTGCTGCACTGCATGAGCCGTTGCAGCCTGTGGTGTATTCGAAAAACCTGGATTAAAATTGTTCGGCATTTTTATTCACCTTATACAAATATTGGACGATGAGGGTTGAGCCTCTGGGGCATTACAGAATTCTCTACTGGCTGAACATTCTCTCCCTGCTGTGGCACTGCGGATATAGGTTGCGTGAATATAGGTATCACCATGAAGCTTGGCATGCCAGGCATTTGACTTGGGATAAACATAGGCTGCGTTGGCATGGGGCTCGGCATTGCTGCAGGTGCCATAGGTGGAGGCGTTGGCATTGCTGCAGGTGCAAAGTTTGAGGCTTCTGGTACTGCAGCTTTAGGCATCAGTGCGCCATTAGGGCCGAATAATGCTGGCTTAATTCCGCCATTCAAAAGTTCAGGACTGCTCTCAGTATCGTCTGGCACCGAAGCTTCTTTTATAGGTTTGTTCTCTGGGACTGCAGCTGCCTTTGGGGTTTTGTTCTGGGGTACATTCGAATATGCTGGGTTGAAGCTCGGGGTTGTTATTACTCCGAATGGGGATGTGAAGGGCATTCGATTCACCTCTTTCTCTTGGGCTTTGAGCCCTTGGCAAATACTCTCGGCGTCATTCCTGCATTCAGTGCGTGTATTGCTTCACGCCTTGCGGATTCTTTCTTATTTAGTTTTTTCATATCTTCACCAGCTTTTTAGCATAAGGTTTAATCGTCAATGTCGAATAAGGATTATGGACTTTATACTGACACGAAGGGCAGCTAACAAATAGCAATTTGCTTTTTGTGCGCCATTTATAATTGCAATGAGGACAAGTAATCTCACTTCCTTCTTTCATTTAATCGCCTAATAAGTAGTGGTGGGTTAAAATATTTATAACGGGAAGAATTGTATATCTTTATATAGCAAAATATATACATTTAGAGTTGGACATTTTTACCGAGGGCGACCAGCGGCAATCAAATAAGCTAATCCTTAAGGAACATTGACTAATAAGAACAATAGGTATAAGTCAGGTGCCCGCCGCAGCTCATGCACTTGAATCCTCCGTTGTCGTCGGCATACTGGTAGCCGTCGTCAGTGCAGTAGGTGTTGTAGCAATCGTCGCACGTAAAGCACGGTTTTCCCTTGTCTATCTTTTTACCGCATGCGGAGCATATTCCCATACAAAACACCAATCAAGCAATGTTCTTATTTTGCTTGCCAATAATTAATAGGGTTTCCCACAAATCCCAGTGCATTCCACATCCACAATTTCGAAAAATGCCAAAATTAACCATTATTTTGCGTTTTTATAAATGACATAAATACATTTAGGCTTTCAATTTAAGGAATGCGATGGGGCAAAGAAGCATTGTGGCAAAATAAATTTTTACAAAATTTTATAAAATGGAGCTGAGAAACGAGAGAAAAGAGCGCAAGGGCAATCCGGTAGTTAAAGCCGACGTTTCATCTGCTACGCGCATAGGTCGATGGATTATAATAAAATTCGCCAAACCCTACGCAAGAAAAGCGGGTATGGGCACAGAAAAGGCAAAAAGTGTCACGTGCCTGAAAACGAAACCACAAAGATAAAAACCACGGTAAAATTTAAAAAGTGATACGATGGTAGACGAAAAATTAGCAGAAAAGATAAAATCCGCGATAGTAGATGTTCCAGACTATCCAAAGAAAGGAGTAGTATTCAAGGATATAACTGGCCTTTTCGCTTCCCATAAACTGTTCAAGGACACGATGCGCGCACTGGCATCAAAAACGGTCTCGCAGCTTGGATTCAAGCCAGACTATGTGGCAGGCATAGAGGCCAGGGGATTCATAATAGGAACGGCGCTAGCCGACGAGCTTGGCGTGGGCTTTGTACCCATAAGGAAAGCCGGCAAACTGCCTAGGGACGTGGTGAGCGAGTCATACGACCTTGAATACGGAAGTGCGTCCATCGAGCTGCAAAAGGATGCGATGCCAGAAAATTCAAGGGTGCTAATAGCCGACGACCTTCTGGCCACCGGAGGCACGGCTGCCGCTGCGGAAAAACTCATAAAAAAGCAGGGTTCCGAACCGATAGGCTTCGCTTTCGTAATCGTGCTTTCGGGCTTCGGCAGCAGGGATATGCTAAGGCTTCCAGTGTTTGAAATGGTGGAATACTAACCCAATCCCGAAAAGTCTAATAATGATTAGGGGTTAAGTGAAAACGATGGAGGACTTCGAAGTAATAGAGTACGCCAGAAATTCCGAAAAAATCGAGATACTCAAGGCGATAAGCTACAGGGAGCCCACATACATACGCATAGAGTCCGAAAAGAAGTTCACTGTAGGAACAATGCTCCAGTACGACGGCAAAGACGTCTACGAAGCAGGGGCTAAAATCGGCATCGTTAGCGAAACGAAATCCGGCAGGGACATAAGCATAAGCACGGATTACGACATAAAATACACTGGCGGCTATTCCAAGGACGGAAAGATCATATACATAGCGAGGACGCTACCAAAGGAAATAGAAATAAAAGGAAAGAAGGTCAGCCTAATAAATTCCATAGGCATGCACCATGAGCTCGTTGAGAAATGGCTTGTGGACGACCAGTATCAATATCCGTACGCGCATGAGGTGGCGACGAAAATAGAGAAGCAGTATGTCGAATCTCTCGGCATTGAATGGCATGACTATGACGAAGCCGTTGGGAAGCTGCTGCACGAAAATTACGAGAGGAAGCTCGAGAAGAGCCCGAAGGATCTCGACCTTTCGCCCTACATGGCGTCAAACGACACTGCCGCCATAAAGGAGATAAGGGACAGCTCGGAGCCGTGATTAATCCTACGCTGCGTTTCGCGCGCTTGGGCTCACTATTAAATATTAAGCGCTTCAAAGGATATGTGTTAAAAGCTATGTGCAGAATTTAATTGCATTGTTTGCGAAGGCGTCTTGTTTTCCCGCTTAACGCGGTATGTGAGCCATAAACACAAGGTGCCTTATTTTGACTTAATGGCTTTATGCTAAAAAGTGATTCATTGGACAGATTCGATAGTTTCGAAAATACGGGCCTCAAACCAGAAATAAAGAAGGCCCTTGGAGAGATGGGCTTTACGAGCCCGACTGAAGTGCAGGCTGAAGCGATACCCTACGCCCTTGAAGGCAAAGACCTCATAGTGAGATCAAAAACCGGCAGCGGCAAGACTGGCGCTTTTGCAATACCCATATTGGACATGTTGGTGCAGCAGCCCTCGAAATCAGGCGTTCACGCTTTGGTGATAGCACCAACCAGGGAGCTCGCGATACAGATATCCGACGTATTTACCAAAATAGGGAAATACACGCGCATAAGGAACGCGATAGTTTACGGAGGAGTGTCAATAAATCCACAGGCTGACAAGATACGCTCAGGAGCAAGCGTGGTGATAGGAACCCCCGGAAGGATTATAGACCTGATGGAAAGGGGCATGCTAGACCTGAGCAAGATAAAGTTTCTCGTCCTGGACGAAGCTGACATAATGCTCGAGATGGGCTTCATAGATGACATAAAATACATAATAGAGAACATGCCGGAGAAGAAGCAGATGCTGCTTTTCTCGGCGACAATGCCGAACAGGATAAAGGAGGTGGCATACGAATACATGCACGACATCAAAAGCATAGAGGTCGGCGGCGAAGAGGAGCTTGCAGTCAAAAAGATACAGAACGTCTATTCGCTTGTGCCAAAATCGTCGAAATTCTCTGCGCTTCTGGCCTACCTTGACGAATACAAGCCCAAAAAGGCAATAATATTCTCGAAGACCCAGAGGAATACGGAAACCCTGTACAGGATACTTTCCGACAACGGCTTCAAGCCCATACTGCTTCACGGAGGCATAACCCAGGCAAAAAGGGAGGTTGCGCTTAATCGCTTCAGGCATGTTGACGGCGGCCTTCTAATAGCGACCAACGTGGCCGCAAGGGGTCTAGACATCGTAGACGTAAGCGACGTCGTAAACTTCGATTCCCCTGACGAGCCCGCAATCTACATCCACAGGGTCGGAAGATCCGCAAGGATGGGAAGGGAAGGAAGGGCCTTTACGATAGTGCAGAGGGACGAACAGTCCTTCATATACGCAGTGGAAAAATACGCCGGGATAAAGTTCAAAATGGTAAACCTAGACCTTGACAAGTTCAAGAATGTCAATTTCGGGAAATACTTCTCAAGCCAAGACCACGACAGAGAGCGCGGCCCCAGGCGCTTTGGAGGTCAGCGCAGCCACTTCGACGGCAGCAATAGCCACGGCCATTACGGAGGTGACCGCGAGCGCGGTTCAAGCAGCGGCTCAAGATACGGATCCAGGGACAGGGACCGCAGCAGCCAAAGATATGGAGGAAGGGAAAAGAGCCGCGGAGGACGCCGACCATACAGAAGGGAAACCCCTAACTATTCATGACGTCATCGTGAAAATACAACGCATGAATAATTGCTTGGTAGGTATATTCCGTAATCATTGCCCAAATGGGCAACGGAATAACCTTCGGTATCGACGCTGTTTGCGTCTATTCCTACGTTGTCAATTACGACTGCAGGATATCTGTCACTGGTAGAATTCATATTTCCGGGATAATGCGCAGGTATTCCGTAATACCTTAAATACACCCATGCGTTGGATATCATGCTGCAGTTCTCAATTCCCAAACTCTTTATCTCCGCCACTGCATTTAGCACTGTAATATTTTTTGTTCCGAGCGAAGCGAATGGATAATGGAATTGTATACCTGCATAAGCGGCCACGAGCAGCGCAACGTATATTATTACGGATATGGCGATTGCGGCATACGTATATTTCTCATGCTGGTCATACTTCTTAATCGCCCTCGCAAACATCACGCCGAGCAGCAATGCCGTGCAGGCGTATATCTCGTATCCCCACCTAGGGAGGTTGTTCACGGATGCGTGGATTGACACTGCAGCTGTTCCGACAAGTGCAAGTATGAACGAAACAATCGCTATCTTTTCCCTGTACTCGAGCCTATTCCAGAAAACAATGTCTTTTTTGACAAGCACAACCCTCCTGCGCATAAGCACTATGGCAAAAATTGCCACTGCAGCCGCTATGAAAGGTATTATATATGCAAATATTATCGAGAAAGACTGGATAGCGGCGCCCACTATGCTGCTTTCGCTCACCTTATATATTACGAACGCCTCGCCGAAAGACTGGAGATAGCTCTCAACAGGGTTGCCAAACGTTGCAAAGTTAACTGCAAACCATACTGCAAGAACTGCGAGATAGGAAACGAGTCCCTTAAGTCTTTCCTTTTTCGGAAGGAAGAACAGCAGCAGTATGAATACCGAAGAAAAGTACTTCGCCAGACCTGCAAGGCTCAGCAGCAAGCCTGCCTGCCATTTGCCCCTGGCGGCAAGCCCTATGCCGAACAGCAATAGTGCCATCGACAATATCTCCGCCCCGTTTAGGAGCGTGAGGTATATCACGACGTACGGGGTAAAGAGCATGGCCAGCATCAGGAACCTGTTAGTGCTTATGGAATCGGCAGCGTATACGGAAGCGATTATCAGAAACGCAAGCTCGGCAACCACATAGTACATAGGCCCGTAATGACCCATCGGTAGGAATGGCACCATAAGCACGGACATCAGCGGCGCCCTGAACCATTCCACGTAAAAGATATTCTCGTAAGATATGGCCAGGGCAGCCGTATGGTTGGCAATGCTAGAATAAAACGCCGGGCTCGTAAGTGCATTGGCATAAAGCATGTGCGCCGTGAAGTCCCAATAATAGCCTCCTATCGAGTTTATCCTGAAGATTATCAGCGATCCTAAAATAAGCAGGACTATGGCATAAGCAGCCAGTAAGCACAGGGCAATCTTTTTCTTATCTGGCATAGTGGCTGCACCGTCATGACAAAATCTTTATTTTAAACTGCATAATACGTATATATGTTTAACTACGAGTACTGGGGCCTGAACGACCTGAGCATATCGGAGAACATGGCCCTGGAGGAGCTTATGCTTGAGGAAAGCGCCTCGAGAAACATTGCTGGCATAAGGTTCTGGAACGTCAAAAAGGATTCTGTAGTCCTTGGCTACGGCGAATCCCCGAAGAACGTAAAGGGAGGAGACGCATCCTTCGACCTTGCCAGGCGGATAACTGGTGGCTCTCACGTGGAATTCGACAAGGCGTGCCTTGCTTACACGTTCACAGTCCCGCGCGACGGTAGCTTCAGGCATTACGAGGACATGCGAAAGTATTTTGCCGAACGTGTGACATCTGCCCTTTCCGATTTGGGCATAAAAGATGTATATGCCGACAACAAGGCATCTACCATAAACGTAGACGAAAAGGTAATGGCAAGCCATGCGATATTCTGGGGCGTAAAAAGCGCACTTCTGCACGGGCTTCTTCTCATAGATCATTACGATGTGGATAGGATAGCCGAGCGCATGATACTTTCAAAAAGGAAAATAGGAGGCAGCATATACGATGAGGCGGACGCACTGAGGCTTGCTCCTGCGGCATCCGAACTCATAAAGGCCGGTGCTTCAATCCCTCAAAAGGCAAAGGCAGATTTTGCAAAGATGGCCATATCCGAAAAATTGCTGGATTCGATTACTGGCGGTAATCATTCCAAGCTTTTTGTCAGCGAAAATACCCTATCAAGAGCAGAAAGGCTCGTAAGCAGCACTCATACCGATTCTAGGTGGCTGAATCTAAGGAACCCTCCGTATACAGAGGATGCGGCGGAAGCGATACCAGGAGAAGAACTGAACGGGGTGCTGAAGGAGGGGCTGGGCTACTGTATGTATATAGAAGTAAGTGACAAGGATTTCAAGGGGATGGCAGTGCCTAAGGAGGAGCAATAAGCAAATTTCTATAATCGTAAAAACAGCCCCACAGAGAGGGAAGAATGGTTTTTGCCCATTCACTAGCGCCGCAGGTATGGGATGTATTTCTCCAACGCCTTCATAGTCGGCACGCCCAAATGCATCTCTTCCTTCTCCCAGAAGGATTCCAAGATGCTTTTACTTTCCTTGGTGCTTTCTGCACCAAATGTATTTTCTGTTTTATTCATTCTTTCACCTAAGCACAACGGGCGTGCCTTAGGTGCCAGCATATGTATTTCTCAGGAATATATTTAAATCTTATTCCAAAACCGCAATCCTTTTAACCTTTCACTGAAATAATCAATGCGTGTTTGCATGGTGAACAAAGCAGTAAGCTACATAATAGGGATAATAGTAATACTCGCTATAATATACATAGCGATAGGTCTGGTGACGCCAAAGCCGTCAATAGCTCCAACTACTGTTGCTCCCTCGCTTTCATCAAACGGTACTGTGGCGTTGATGCTGACTGACCCTGCGCAGGTTCCTGCCGGGACTACGGCATTAAACGTTACCTTCAGCGGTGCCAGGATACATGAAACCGGCGCAACAAATTCTTCAGGATTTGTTAACATAAACGCCTCTGGCACAATAGACCTGCTCTCACTGCTTAACGTCGCGCAGACTCTTGGGATAGTATCATTAAACAAAACAAAGTCGTATGACTCGATAATACTAAATGTTAGTTCTTCGACAATCACAATAAATGGGACAACATACAACGTGACGCTTCCGTCCAACAAGCTCAACGTTCATGTCGGCAATGTCAACAGCACCAGCGGTGCAGTGCTTGTGGACCTCTCCCCTACAATAGTGCAGATAATCTCCACGAACCAGACTACATTCGTCATGGTTCCTTCGGTCAAAGCTGTCGTGGTGGGATCTAACAACGTAAACAGCACTGCTATACGCGTAGGCGCAAGGGCAAGGCTAAATGCGGACATGCATTCAAAGCTCTCGCTCGCAACGCCCAATATAACCATAACAAATGCATCGCTCAGCGTAACGGCCAACCATACAAGCTTCAGCGTCACGGTAAAGAATTCCGGGAATTCGACGGCTTATGTAAACCACATACTACTGTTCGGCATAATGGGCATGAATCTGAGTGCAGGAGCCAATGCAGATGTTCATGCCGCGGTACAGCAGGTTCCGGAGCAGTATCTGTTCCAGGGCAGCGGATTCGGTGGCATCACTACAGTAATAAAGTCATATTCCAACGGCAGCTATAACGCCAGTTCTCTGTTCGGCGAACTTGCAGACAAATACGGAGTAAACCTGAGTTCCGGAATCAAGGCTGGGATATCGTCCGCACTTAATGACCATAACCTTTCTGATCTGCTCGAGCAGGTGGCCAACAGCGGAGTTAACATAACAGAAATGGCGTCAAACTCCTCTGCGTTCAACAACGAATTCGGCTTCAACGTGAGCCCGTCGGAGTTCAACTCAATACGCGCAAACTTGCAGAACAGGATAAACTTGTCAGTCATGGAGTCTATGCACAACTTCAACGTTAGCGATGACAGGCTGAAGGGAGTCATACGCGATGCAAACGCGTTCAACGGGCGCTACCACAACGTGCTGACATTCATAATAAGTACGAACGGCACGTTGACTCTTCCGTTCGATGCGAACCAGGCAGAAGGTCCGCAGGGATATTCGATAGCACCGGGCTCTAGCGCAACGTTCACGTACAATGGAGCCATATCCGCCGGAAACGGCAGGCTAGTGATAATGCCTCTGCAGAACCAGACCTATTCAGTTAGGGTAACTGGTGAGGCTGGAGCTTTCGCAAAAGTGAATGTGACTGCAAGCTGAACGTAGCAACTATGCGTGCCAGCACATGGTCCCGGAAACAGGGCCATGCCTGCCACCCCTGCGATAGCTATAAATCCAATCTGGTCCAAAAGTGCCTAGGTAAAACGAGGTAGGGGCATGGTGTTCATAGTAATAGAAGGCATAGACGGCTCAGGTAAGACCACGCAGGCAAAGGCGCTGTGCGAAAGTTTGTCAAAGCTGGGATACGACATAGTTGAGGAAAGAGAGCCGACAGATGGAGTAATTGGGAAATTCATAAGGCAGGTCCTGGGGGAGAAGGTAAGGCTTGACCTTATGTCGCTGCAGCTGCTTTTCGTGGTCGACAGGAACGAGCACGTAAAGGCCATAAAGCACGCCATAGAAAATTCTATAGTCATATGCGACAGGTACTACTATTCTACAATAGCCTACGGGGAGGCTTCCGGAATCGAAAGGAGATACCTGGAGGATATGAATTCGATATTTCCCGTTCCCGACAAGACCTTTTTCATAGACCTGAGCCCTGAAAAGGCCGTTGAGAGGATAGCATCTTCACGAGCCAAAACTGAGATATTCGAGAAGCTAGAATTCATGGAGAGGATTTCAAAATCATACTCCAAATTTACCGAATCCAACATAGAGCACATAGACGGTGACAAGGGGATAACGGAAATCACAGAGGAGCTGCTTTCCAGGACGAAAGCTTTCCTCGAAGAGCGCGGCATAAAGCCGAAAGTGGCCAAGACCAGAAGGCGATTCTGAACGTCAGCAAAATACTATACCGGCCTGGGCGACAACAAGGAGACGTCCATAGGCAACGTGCGCGCCGTCAAGTCGGATCCGATATTCGCCGCGGTGGGTGACATAGACGAATTGAATACGAAGATAGGCACGCTAATCGCGCTGCTAGCCAAAAGCAAGAACGAATATGTTATCGACCCAAAAAGCGGCAAGCTCAAGCTCAAAGATGCGTTGTCCTCGATACAGAGCGACCTGTTTTCAATAGGGGCGGACCTTGCCTCCTCCGCAAACAAGGCCTTCCTGCCGAAAAGGCGCATAGGCAAGGAGGACGTGAAAAGGCTCGAGTCCTATGCCGATTCGATGGGATCGTTGTTTCCGGCCCTTTCGAGCTTCGTGCTTCCTGGGGGCTGCATTGAAAGCGCAGCCGCTGATGAAGCGCGCGCTGTTGCAAGAAGGGCGGAAAGGTCAGTAGTAAATGCGGCAAACAGCTTTAAAATAGAAAACGTGGAAATACTGGCATACATGAACAGGCTCTCATCCGTGCTCTTCGTTGCTGCCAGATTCATAAACGGTGCGAACGGGGTAAAGGAGACCCCTCCGGACTATTGATTTCTCGGAACGTTAAAATACTCCCTGAACTTCTGCGTTGTCGTTATCCTTTTCGTCCTGCCATAAGCCTCTGTCTTTACGAAATCCTTTTCCTTGAGCTCCTTCATCTGCTCGTAAACCGAGGTTCCGAATGCCCTGACTATGTCGCTCTGCAGTATGGGCTCCTTCCTGCTTATGTAAGCCAATATCCTGAGTGCAGCCTTAGAAATCTCCGGAGTGCCTGCCAGGCTGTTGACTTTGGAAGCGTAGGGCTCCTTAAGTGTAAGCATGTACTTGCCGCCTATCGCTACGACAGCGAGGGCGTTGTCGCTTCCCGAATACCTGTCCATCAACTTTTTAACCAGGCTTTCGACGTATCCCTTCGAGGATATGCCGCTAGCCTCGGCCAGTTCGTCAATGCTCATCGCCCTGCCTGTAACGAAAAGCACCGCCTCAATGAACTTCATGCTTTCGTTTTCCGGATTCTCAGGCATCCACGTCCACCGCCTTTTCAGGCGCAATCCTTTCGCGCCTTATTATCTTTATCATTATCTCGCCGAAAAACTCATCCTGCGACATAGCCACGGAGCCGTTGTTGTGCAAATACAGGAGAGGAACGAAAAAGTCCATGAGCATGCCGTAGCCGTCAGGGAAATACCTCTTCACGGAATTGAAGGATGTTATCCCGTACTTGTCGGAGTTATCCGCGACGAGCCTGAGCACGTCTCCTATCTTCTTGTCTATGTCCTCGACCTCTATGTTGAGCTCTATGGGCTCTGCGAAAAACCTTTCCCTCTCAACGCGCTTTGCCTCGACCTTTATTGCGTCGTCAAGCGCGGCCATTAGCTGTTCAAGCGTTATTCTGGCCTGCGGTTGGTGCCTCGTCCTTGGCACAAGCTCCCCTACCTCCGGACGTTCCCGCGCCGGCTGTTCGCCCTCCTGATAAAACTCCTCTGCGGGCTCTTCGAAAAACCTCATGGTGTCGCTCTTGATGCGGAGCAGCACAGAAGCCGCGAATATTACATTTGCGGGCATGAAAAGGTCGAGGAGCTTCATCTTGTTTATCGTCTCTACGTACGAGTCGACTATCTTAGTTATGTCTATGTTCCAAGGGTCTAGCTTGTTGGTCTCAACGAGCATGACTATGAGCTCCTTCCACGTTGCATTGCCAACGAGTTCCACTATGTCGAAACCGTCTTCGGTGGCGTAGCTCTCTATGGATTCCGATCGCTTTATTATCTCCATCGGGTCATCACAGGTCTGGTCAATTGCTATTGTGATTCAGTATATAAAAACATTATGCTGCAATTGCCGCGCATGCGTTCTATTGCTATATAAAATGTTTGATATAAAAATTAAGTGTGGCTTCCCAGAATGTCAAAAACGGCCAGGCGTCTACGGCTCTAGCGGAGCTTCTGGCAAACATTGCCATCACGCTAGTTCTGTCGCTTGCAATAGGGTTTGCCATAATATGGATCATAACTTTTTACCTCGGATTCTCAATATACGAGACGCTCGCCGTGGCTTTTGCCGTATTCATTTTCCAATTCTACATATCCCCAGAGCTCATAATCGCTGCCACCAAGCTCAGGTATGCGGGCAAGGATGAATATCCCCAATTGCAGAAGATGGTGCTTGAGCTTTCAAAGGAATACGGAATGAAGCCGCCCAAGCTGGCCATTGCTCCGGCCAGGGAGCCAAACGCATTCGTATTCGGGCGCACAACACGCGACCCGACTCTGGTGGTACACGAGGGCCTGCTTTCAGCCCTGAACGCAGAAGAGCTAAGGGCGGTAATGGTCCACGAGATGGCGCACGTAAAGCACGGCGATTTCGCCGTAATGACTTTCGCGTCCTTCGTTCCCATGCTTGCCTACATGACTGCCAGGGACGTTCTCTGGACGGGCTTCTTCGATGACGGCAAGGACGCCGCATCATATACAATACTCTTAGGCATGCTCGCATTCGTTGCGTACTTCATATCAGAGCTTATAGTGCTGCCGGTTTCGCACCAGAGGGAGTACTATGCAGATCTATACTGTGCCGAGAGCACGCACAAGCCCGAGAATCTCGCCAGGGCGCTGTATAAAATATCTTACGCGAATTTCAAGACCAAAAACGGCTCCAAGAGTGCAACTTCGGCGCGCGCATTCTACATAATAGACTTCTTCAACGTTGACAGGGACATGTGGGAGCTTAAGAACCACTACGAGCAGCTTAAAGGCATAGTTCCAGGCATAGACATAAGCACTGTCATAAAGGCAGAAAGGCAGTCGCGCAACGGGCTTCTCGGCATGCTCAATTCAATGCTCTCTACACATCCGCAGACATACAGGCGCATAATGTCGCTGGCAAAGGAGAAGCAGGGAATCGAAAGCCACTAAGCGCTCATTTCTTTACTGAATCGGCCTTTGCGTCCACCACTATCTCTATCTCGTCCTTGGAATATGGCCTTACAGTTCTCACTCCAACTAGCGTGAAATCCCTTTTCTCCTCACGGAAGCGCTTGGCCATTCCCTCAACGGCCTCGTCCACCCCATTGGCGTTGCAGAACGAGTATATGTGGAAAGTCGCAGAGCCTTTTGCTATTGTGCACGCCGCCTTTATGAAATCAAGGCTTGTCTTCGGCATCGGCATAACCACTCTGTCGGCAAAGCCCCTGTGCATTGCGGCCAGCTCGCCGAAATCGCCGTTGTAAGCCCTTACGTTGGCAACCCTGTTCAGCTCTATGTTTTTGAGCATGTAGCGGTAAGCGCTCGGGTTTAGCTCTATGGCAAGCACGCTCGAACGCGAGTGGCTCTTGGCTATCTCTATGGCGAACGGCCCTACGCCAGCGAAAGGAACAGCGACGTTTTCACCGTCTTTCACCAGATTCGATATCCTTGACCTCTCGTAGGATAATCTGGGGGAGAAGAAAACCCTCCTTACGTCGAATACGAAGCTGCATCCGTTCTCCCTGTAGTTTGCCATATAAGTATGCCTGCCTGCAACGTACCTGACGCTCCTTGTCCTGTAAACCCCTTTAACGGGACCGCTCTTAGCCAGCACCGTGGTGATGGTGCTGCTGCCTTCAATTAGGGCCCTGCCAATTGCTGACTCCTTGGGCTTAAGCCTTTCCGAGAGTTCTATTATCGCTATGCTGCCGAATGGGTCGTAGCCCCTGGCAAGCTCTTTCCTCTCTTCAGGGTTGAGTATTTTTTCAAGCGCCTCCTCATAATCAGGCTTTCTTCCTGCCTTCTCCTGCAGGGCTTCGCGCTCCTTTACTCTGGCGCCTATGGAATCGGCGTAATGTGCAAGGTTTTTATTACTTGCTGGATAAATAGTAAGCGGAAAATATACGTAGCGTGCGCTATGAAGCACTTTGAAGCCGTTCGCGAGCATGTTGTTCTTAGAAAGGAATGATTTAGCCGCCTGGGCGTATTGCCTTCTGACTTCCAAGTATTGCATGCGCACACATCTCACGTCTATGATAGTCCAAGGAAATAATTATAAAATACAGCATATAAATCTAATGGCAAGTGAAGTTCATGTATTATGTGGTTAAGGTAACATCGGGTCAGGAGAGGATTGTGGCCAACATGCTGCAGAGCAAGGCGACAAAGGGCGACCAGAAGGTGTACTCGATAATGATAGTCGAGGGCATGCGCGGCTACATAATAATAGAGGCCGAGGACGAGCTGGCATGCAGGGAGTTCGTGAGCAAGGAGCACAACGTAAGGGGAGTCCTTTCGAAGCCGCTGTCGCAGGAGGAGATAGACAAGCTCGTGAGCATGCCGAGCAAGGCGCAGGACATACAGAAGGGCGACACCGTGGAGTTCAGCACTGGGCCTTTCAAGGGCTACAAGGCCAAGGTGCTCAAGATAGACGACACGAAGAACGACATGACCGTTGAGCTTATGGACGTTGTGGTGCCGATACCTATAACCACAAAGATAAATACCGCTAAAGTGATACAAAAAGCAAAGAACGACGAGGAATGAGTGAATGAGCGAAGTTACAATAAATGGATTGATTGAGGGAGGCAAGGCAACTGGAGGGCCACCATTCGGCCCGGCACTGGGCCCGCTCGGAGTCAACATAAACGCGATAATAGCGGAAATAAACAAGAAGACAGAGGGCTTTTCAGGCATAAAGGTGCCAGTAAAGGTCATAGTTGATTCCGTTACAAAGTCCTTCAAGGTCGAGATAGGAGCGCCGCCGACCAGCGCCCTCATACTCAAGGAGATAGGCGTAGCTGCAGGGGCAAAGGCCAAGGATGAGGTCGTGGGCAACATATCGTTGGAGCAGGTGAAGAAGATAGCCAAATCCAAGGAGGCGAAGCTTTACGGCAAAAGCATAGCCGAGCGCGTCAATCAGGTGCTCGGAACGTGCAAGAGCATGGGAGTGAATTGCGAGAACGAAAATCCGAAGGCCATAATAGCAAGGATAAAGTCCGGAGAGATAAAGCTCTGAAGGGGCTTTCTCTCAAGGATTCCTCTATTCCTTCCGAAATCGAGCTCATGAAGCTGTACGGCTCCATGGGGTCCAGGTTCGGCTTCCTTAACTGGTGGCCCGGAGACACCAAAGACGAGATTTTCATAGGGGCCATACTTACCCAGCAGACCACCTGGACGAACGTCGAGAAGGCCATATCCAACTTAAAGAAGTCTAAGGCACTCAGCGTAAGGGCTCTTTCGAGGATGGAAACTAGTATCATAGAAAAGCTCGTCAGGCCAAGCGGCTACTACAGGCAGAAGGCAAAGAGGCTGAAGTTACTGTCTTCAACGATAATGTCTGAGTACGGCTCTCTCGAAGGCTTATTCGGCCTGGGCCAAGAAGCTCTCAGGAAAACACTTCTGGGTATGAAAGGCATAGGGCCTGAGACTGCGGATTCCATAATGCTGTACGCTGCCGGAAAGCCCACCTTCGTGATAGACGCATATACAAAGAGGATAATGTACAGGGTGTTCGGCACTCCTGCCAATATTGACTACGACAGCCTAAAAGAGGTATTCGAATCCGCATTGCCCAAAAATCCTGCACTATACAAAGACTTTCACGCACAGTTTGTGGAACTGGGCAAAAGCCACTGCAAGACAAAACCATTGTGTAACCACTGCCCTGCCTTCGGGCTATGCAAATACGCCGGCCAGGTGCCAACCGGTCACTGAAGACGTAAAAAAGCCGGCGGCGCAGGAAATAAGGCCACTGCATAATCTATAAATATTACATCAATGCATAATCAAGTATAGGTGAACCTATGGCAATAACTATGGCTGCTAAGAGTGGAAAATACTATAGAGATGCAGTTAAATCAAACGAGAAGCTTGAGCAGACTGTAAAGCAGATTTTAGAGCCGCATAAGGACGAATCCATTTACAAAACAATAAAGGAGAAAGAGGACATTGCCCAGATAAAAGCCCTCGGACAGCAGGTATTCGGCGAAGTCATAAACGCGCGCGACATCAAATCAGAGATGAAAAACCTCAGGGATCTGAACGCTGCCGTGGAAAAGATATCCTATGTGAACAACAAGCCAAAGAAGAGCAAATACACGGCCGTAGAGATAAACGAAGCTAACAAAGTCTTCAACCTCGCAAAGGAGAGGGCGGGCAAATACGTAAAGGCGCAGTACACCGCAAGCAATTATAACAACGATCCGCACCTGATAATTAACACCTACATAGACTACCTGCAGGCAAAATACGAAAAGGAAAAGGACATTTTCGAGCTGGCAAGATACGATCAGGCAAAAGCCTCAAGCTACCGCCTCGTGCACAAGAACCCATCAAAAGACCTTATAAACAAGATGGAGACGGATTCGATGAAAAGGATAAACGAGAGGCTAGCGTTTGAAGTGGGAAACATCAAAAGCATAGAGAACAAGTATGCAGAGTTCAAAGGCATGTCAGACCCAATGTACACTTACATAAACGGCTTGCACTTCGCAGACAAAAAAAATACCGGCGTTCCTCTGGCCATGGACAGGGCAACCGCCGAAGCACCCAAGCAGTTCTGGAAAAAGATGAGTGAAGCGGACTCGAAGATAGTTGTGACCGAAGGGATGAAAACAAATCCGGACTACCTAAAGGCCGAGGCGCTTTCACAATTTTTCTCAGGCGACCAGATGAATGCCTTGCTGTCAAGAGACTTGGCCGGCGCCAACTCCAAGCTTACCAACCAGCTCAACGAAATAGCATCAAACTACCACATAAGGGGCGTAAAGAAGAAAATGGTCGAGATGAGGAAGGAATATAAGGCGTTCATGAAGAGCGAGGACGTAAAGGCCATAAAAGAGATGCTCGAGAAGGCAGTCAAGCTCGGCGGTACGAAGAACAGCTGGTTTGGCGCTTCCAGGGAAAAGGAATACGATTCATTTGTAAGAAGCCATGCAGATCTGTTCCTCAAAAAGGATGCTGACGGCTATACAAAATTCCAGACGACTGCCGCATGGATAATGGCGTACGAGGCCGCATTCGGCACGCTGAGGGAAATATCCACAGTTGGCACCAAGAACGTCGCAAAAGACCAAATAAAGAAGGAGAGGACAGATGCAGTGAACGAATTGGTGCAAAACGTCTTAAATGGAAAAGTGTATTCGGAATTCATAAGTTCCAATGGGGCTCAAAAGCCGGAGCTCAAGGCGCAGGCGTATTTCGATACAAGCAAAATGGCCACGCTCGGATATTCTAAAATCACGGACCTGCTCGACAGCACAAAATCACTTGGCATTTCCGGCCTTTCGAAGGCGGAGCAGGACGAGTTTGAAAAGGCCAGGAAGAAAATCGAAGCCGCCGCTGCGGCAAACACGCAGGTGGACGCCATGGATGCGTTCTCGGTCATAAAATACGGGAACAAGGCCATGCTGCTGCAGTTTGAAAACCTGCTTCCATCGAAGTCTCGTGCGTCGATAAAAAGGTCGCTCATTGGCCAGTTTGATGGAATCGACGTATCTTCTAAGGATGCCGCGGAGAAGCTGGAAAAAGCCAGGGCGTCGTTTTTGACCTCGGTTCTCTTCGAAAGCCAGAGCTCTTCAGTAACCGGCGCAGTGAGAAAGGCGCTTGGCACGCTGGAATACAAGAAGGCCAGAAGGACCATTCTGGACGCGTACGGAAACGACTTTACTGGCTATACAGACGCAAGCTGGAGCTATGTGAACGACGTGCTCAAGAAAGCCTGCAGCTCAGTACAGGGCATGGTATTCGTCTAACGTCCGGAACAGTATTGTAAAATCAGGGGCAACATGGCCCCATTCTTATTTTTATTCGTTTTTGGCATTGCCGAGTATTGTGCGGCTCGAGACTGCAGCTTTTCATTTCCTGATAAGGCCTTTTATCTTCTCTGTCAGCTCCTTTATGTCCTCAAGCTCTTTCGCCTCGCTGCTGCTGAGCCTTACTTCTCCCTTGCTTATCCCTGCCTCTATTGCCTCTAGGAACGAAACCCATTCCTCGGCATCTTCTTTCGTAAGCTCTATGAAGTTCTTGTCTTCAACGAAGACGTTAAGCAGGTTTATTATCCTGGCGTTCTCTACGGGATCCGCGCCTTCGTCTATCTTCGCCTTGGCGAAGTTCCTGAGCTCTCTTATCTCGGTGAGGCTTACGTTCTTGTTTTCCTCAGAAAGGTCGCTTATGTCCTTCACGAAAGAGCGTATCGCGCCGCTAAGTTTACCCAAAGCCTCGTTAAGGCTAGAAAGCTTTATGCCCTCCATAATACCACGATTTATTGCCTGCCAAAGTTTAAAACACTTTCAAAATGCGCAATCAAAAGCCTTAAATTAGTGAATAAAGCATATACTACTGCCAGTTGCTTATGCACATCCATAAGTATGCAAACGGAACATAAAAATTATCAGTGGTTGATTGGCAAGCAATGATCATGGCCTAATAAAAAGGCTCGTATTCAAGCTAGTTAAAAAGCACATAGCCGGAAGCACCTCTGCTTCCGTCATACGTACTGTGAAGCAGCTCAACGACAAGGACGTCTCTGCGACTGTGACGTTTCTCAATGAGAACGCAGCCACGCCGCTCAAAATAAGGTACAACATAAACAGCTACATAGAAATCATAAAGCAGCTTTCAAGGCTGAATCTTGAGGCTGAGGTATCACTCAGGCTCTCGCAGCTCGGCTATCTCGGGGGCAAGGAGCAGGCGGTCGCAGCGCTGGACGAGATAGTTTCCGTGGCCGACAAATACAAAAAGAGGCTCTGGATAGAGACTGAGGGCGCCATAATACAGAGCAACATATTCGATGTAAGGGACAGGTACGACGGCACCTGCGACATGGGCGTCGAGGTCCCCGCGGACTACATGGCTAAGTACACCAACGGCACTATCCCGAAGTCCATGCTCTCATACAAATACGTGAAGCTTATGACGCTGGCACAGCAGGAAAACGGCCCGGTACCCAAAAAGAAGGAAAAGTCAAAAAAGAACTTGCAGGAAACGCTTTACTACAAATGCATATCCAAGCTCGCTGAGAACGACGTTAATACAATAGTGTTTGGCCATGACGAGAGGATGCTTTCCAAGCTAATGGCGGGCTCCAAGAGCTACAAAAAACATTTAAGGTTTGAGGTGCCATTAGGCTACAACAGGAAGCGCTTCGGAATGATGCTCAAGTCCAACCAGAAGATGAGCGTTTATGTGGCATACGGAAAGGACTGGGTTCCCTACGCCATAAACAAGCTCACAGAGGGAAGGATACGTGACATAGCAAAGGCCGTCCTGGACGGCGAAAGCGGTGGAAAGTGATGGAGCACCAGGCAGGCAATGAGGTTGTTGTCGATTTGGTTACCGGAGCGACCTCAGCGCTGGGGAGAAGGCTGGTTGAAAAGCTTGTCAACATGG
>JAKAUR010000020.1 GCA_021827665.1 Microcaldota archaeon | reverse complement strand
TCAGTGCGCTTCCGCTAAACGCTGATTGCACGGTTTGTTTTTAAGCGTAAGCCTAGCATTAAGATAGGCGCCAGCATGTACTACAGCGAAATTGAACGTTTCAAGAGGATGGAAAATTATCTTGAAAAACTAGCCTACGGCTCGGTTGCCCTCGACTTCATGGTGGCTATGGGATCTTTCCTGCTTTTGCACAGGGTAGGTTACGCCAGGTTTATAATAGAGGTAAGCAACTACGCCATAACTGCTGAGATATTGATAGCTGCAATCCTATTCGTCACCTTATTGGCAATGAAGCACTACAAAAAGGTAATAGAGAATTTCGACATGAGTGCTTTCAGGATGAAATATAAAAAGGGCTCTGCGTATATGAAAATAGAAAAGCAAAAAGAAACGGCAAACACCGAGATCCGAGATAAGGTCAGGTTCGGGGCTTACAGGACCTGAAAGCCACGGACCGTATTATCTAGGCTTTATGGCCTCATGCTTTGCGCTCACCGACACCATGCTTTTTCGTTCAGGCCTTTGGCTTGAGCCTTACGGTCCACGCCGCTAGGGCCTGCATCATGCTTTTTATCAAGTCGCGAAGCTCCTCGTCTACTACGTCACCGTTCTCTATCTTTTTCGAAGCCTCTCCGATGAAGAGCAGCGGCCTTTCCAGTGGATGCGCGTTGAGGAACGAGAATATCTGCCTTAGGTGTATCTGCGCCGCAGACGTCCCCACGAGGGATCCCCCGGTAGCACCGAAGGCAGCGACAGGCTTGTCGTCAAACGAGTTGTCCCCGTAGGGCCTCGACGCCCAGTCTATTGCATTCTTTAGCACGCCAGGAATCGACCTGTTGTATTCCGGAGTGGCTATGAGCACTGCGTCTGCCTCCCTTATCTTCCTTTTGAACAGCTTGACGTGTTCCGGCATTTCCTGTTCCTTGTCCTGGTTGTAGAGAGGTATTCCCTCTAGGTCATATATCTCTACTTCCGCATTCTCTGGAGCGAGCTCCTTTGCTGCCCTTATGAGGGCCTTGTTGTAGGAATCCTCCCTAAGACTGCCTGCGAACGCCAATATCTTTATCTTTTCGTTGTTTTCCATTCTTTGCACCGATTTGCTGGTTTTGAAGCTTGATAATCTGCATTATTTTGCATTATTTATTTGATTACAAGAAACAAGCCAACCTATTTATTTACTTTAGTATTTTATTAGTTTTTGGATTGTGCTTATATGCAGGTAAAAAACGCAGGCGATGAACAGACATATGCGTGCCTAGTGTGCGGGCACGCCATGTTCAAGATGCAGGCATGCCACCTCAAGTGCCCCAACTGCGGCGCAGAGATGGACTGCTCTGACAAGGGCTTCATCTGGTAACATTCATACTTTGAAGGAATCGCCCTGCGTTTCGTCAGGGTTTCCGAGATTGTCAGCTGGATTGCCCATTGGGGCGTTCTGCTGTGCCTGCTTTTTCTTCTGCTTTGTGCCTGTGTCCTGCTGCTGGCTTCTCTGCTGTACTGGTGCCTGCTGCGGCTGCTGGGCAGACGGCTTCTGCGTAGCGCTACCTGCGGCTGCGGAACCATCATCGGATTTCTTGCCGTCGATGTTGCTGGTATCGCCCAAGCCGGCAAGCTTGTCTATGCCCAGCACTCCGATCGGGGTAGGTATGCCCAATCCCCTTGATTCCGTTGGTATGAAGATGAGGTGGTTCCTTCCGCTTATGCCTATTTCGTAAAGCATGTTGAGCGCCCTGAGCTGCATCGCATATATGTTTGAATTGTACGTTTGCGCTGCTGCCACCATGTTGGTTGCAGCGAGCTTTTCGGATTCTGCTAGTATGACCCTTGCATCGCGCTCCCTCGAGGCTATGGCCACCTTTGCCATTGCATCCTGCAGGTCGTCCGGTATCTTGACGTCCCTTATCTCAACGGATATTACATTGACTCCCCATGGCGTAACCCTCTGGTCTATGAGCGTCTTGACGCTTGAGGCTATCTCGTTCCTGCCCACTATCATCTGGCTCAGGTTTACCTTTCCTATTACGTCCCTGAGCGCGGTCTGCGCAGCCAGCGAAACCGACTGGTCCACGTCGTTGACCTGCAGGGCAGTGTACTCCGGGTTTTCTATCCTTGTGAACATTATGGCTTCAACGTCCACGCCGACATTGTCCTGCGTAAGCGTTTTCTCAGCAGAGAATACTGTTGAAAATGTCCTGAGGTCGAACTTGTATGGCATGCTCTGTATGAGCGGCATTATGAAGAAAAGCCCAGGCCCGTATGTGCCCTTGTACTTTCCCAATGTGAGTATCGGCGCGCGCTTCCACTCCTGAAGCACCTTGACGCTTATCAGCAGGTATATGAACAGCACAACCAGGAAAAGTGCTGCGCCGACAGCCAGGCTCAATGATGCATAGTAGCCTATGACGAAAAATAACGCGGCCACTATCAAGCCTATCAGTATGGCCAATGCAGAGTTGCCGTGCATGCCCTGCGTGCTTTTGTACGAGTACAGTTGTGCAGTCATTTTACCACCTTAATCATGATGCATCATTTTCTCCTATTCCCTCCTACGGCCATCTCTAGCCTGAGCCTTGAGATGCTGTGCAGGTACAGCTTTGCAGGTCCGGTGAACCTTGCCATGTAGATGCCCTCGCCTGCGAAGAGCATTGTCTTTATGCCGCCCACCGTTGTGAACTGCGGCATTGATGATGAGCTGAACGCCGCTATGTGCCCCGGATCTACCGAGATTGCCGAACCCTCCTGAAGGTCGTATTCTATCACGTCTCCGCACACGTGCATGAAAACCGTGACAGGGCCGTTGAACTGCTCCAGGAAAAGCCCGGCCTGTGCGAATAGGCCTCTCCACGACGATTTGACCTGCAGCTTGGAGGCATCGTTGACTCCGAGAAATGCGAAGTGCTCCACCATTATGGATTCTCCCTCTTTAAGTTCTATTGACCTTACCTTTCCTGGAATGACGCCGGCCAATGCTATTACGCCGTCGCCGCTCTCGGCAGTGCATTCGGTGAGGAATGCTGACGTGCCAGAGGCCTCCATCATAACCCCCTTTAACAGGCCGCCACCGCCCGCGAACTTGGAATTTAGCGTTACGCTGTCGCTTTTGCTGACCAGCTTTCCCGCATCGACGTAGAACTTTTCGCCCTGCTTCAGCTTGAGGTTCACGATCTGCATAGAACCTCCGACCACTTCGTATTCCATATCCTCACCCTTATTTATAGTGCATAATCTCATGCAAGATTTAATAACCGAACCGCTCTAGAGCCCCTGCTTCTTCATCCGCCTGAGCATTTCGAAGAGCTCCTTGAAATTCTTTATAGTGTAATCCGCCTCCTTTATCTTTTCTTTGTAGGAAAACGTGAGCATGCCCGTAAGCTTTGCACCCTTTATTTCTCCAGCATCGTGGCCCACGAATATTGCGCTCTCGGGATCTGCCTTGAAAGGCTCGAGCGCGGCCACGTATGCCTCCTTGCTTGGCTTTGTGTAGCCGGTGTCGGCAGGCACTACAACCCCGTCAAAGAGGCCTCCTATCCCTGCAGCGTTCAGCATGAGCTTAAGTTCCGATTTGGAATGTACCGTGTCGCTGAGCACAACGGTGTAGAGGCCGAGCCTTTTAATTTTCTGTATGTTCTCCTTTAGCCCTGGCTCGGATGGATCGCAGTACGCCAGCGAATCCTTGTCTATTTCCGAATACTTGGTTAGCAGCTTCATTGGTATGCCAAGCCTCTCGAAGAGCTCCTCCCTTGCGGATTGAAGCGATCCGCTCGAAAAATCGATCTTGGAAGCTATCGACGTCCATTCCTTCTTTAGGGATGCCATTTTTACAGGTATTTTCTCGCTCTTGAAAAGGGCTTCTATGCCCTTTTGGAAGCGCTCATTCATGTGCTCCGTATCAAGAAGAACCCCGTTGGCGTCAAAAACAGCAACGTAAAGCGGCATCCGAATCGCTAATAAATGCCATCGTACTTATTTAAGCCTTTCACGGACTGCGAGTATGCTGTTTGCTTCATGCGAATTTAAGTATGGTATTTATTTTATTATGCGAAAACGATTAACTATCGCAAGTTTACGCAGTGATTGATTGGACAAAAAGCTCAAGTCATTGATAATCACGACATTCGCACATTTCTCCAACGACAGCGTATTCCTGGTTTATCCGCTGCTTATAACATACTACACGCTGATACCCGGACTGAACCTCGTGCTCCTGGGCACGCTGGCGATAGCGTACCAGTTGATATACGGGGCGGCAAGCACGCCGATAGGCATAATCACGGACAGGAGCAAAAACGAGGGCTTC
>JAKAUR010000032.1 GCA_021827665.1 Microcaldota archaeon | reverse complement strand
GTTTGGCTATGTTGTAGTTTGGAGTCACTTCTCCCAATTCTACTTTGGCTAGCAGCGATTGGCTGATCCCGCACTTGGCCGCAAGAGATTGCTGTGTGAGACCTAACTTCTTCCTTTTTTGCCGAATAATTCCGAGCTCTGGAAGATTTGTATACATATATATCATTTACCCATTTTATGGATTTCGCGCATATAGCTGATAACGAATAGTTTGTTTTCGTTAATATAAAAAGGTTCGTAAAAATTTTAATAAAGAAGAATAAAATAATTTCATTTCCGTTAATGCTTTTTGCCTTTGCTGCGGAGCACTGCATACAAGGCAACTGCTATTACTATTATTATCGCCAAAACGGTGATCTCGTCAGTGGCCGAGCCAGCGTGCCTGGAGCTTTGAGAGACAATGGTCGTCGATAAGCTGCTTGTTTGTTTCGAAGAGTAAAAATTGTAGCTCTCTGCCGCGAAGGGAATGACCATGTTGGTGTTCGGTTTTCCGACTTCAGACTGCGACGTGTCATTGGGTATGTAAACCTCCGTGGAGGGTTTGCCCATTGCGTCCCACACCGGATTGCCGATGTTGGCATTAATTGTGGCATTGTCCTCGGTCTGCATTGCCCTCTTTATAGCTGCAAGAGAAGTAAGACAATTTACAGTAGGATTGGAAACATTTGAAGCGACAACCTGCGTGCATTTGCCGTTGGTCACGTTCGGCATTATATTAGGGTCTAAAACGTATACAATCACCACGTACCACGGTATGGGGTCGTTGTGGAAGGTATCGTTAATCAGATGCGAGTGCGCAGGCAACGGCATTATGCCATTCGGAAGCCCTTCAAAGCTACGTACCCCGATGGAGTTTTCTATCATGGCAAAACTCGGAGAATAGACGAATTTAGGATCAGATGCGCACATGGTGGAGCTGTTTCCCGCACCGCAATTGACATATACCGTAGAGTTTCTGAAAACAGGCATGCCGTTGGTTCCATTGACGCCGAATACGCTCATGCCAGCGTATGCCGGCACCAGTATCCAATCCGGAAGCGCTTGCGACGAGTTTGAAGCTATTCCAGCATAGCACGGATAGGCAGACTCATTGGTGGTTGCGCTTGGGCTTATGGAACTTAATGGAGGATAGCAGGAATAGCTGCCAGTGTAATCATATGTTATGACCGAACCGTTGTAAAATGCGCCGGTCTGGTTCGCAGTAGGGTAGTATTGGGTAAATGACGCAGCTAGGGCGAACTGCATGAGAATTGCGAGTGCGACTATTGATATTATTGCCTTCAACCAATCACAATTGCTTGTCTTGGAAGTTTATATAATTTTGTGGTAAGACCAAGATCTTGAAGCCTTGCGTGAGCTGCCTTACCTGTTTCGTGATAACAGGATAAATTGACGATGGAGCACTCAAGGCACACTCAAATAACTAAAAAAAAGAACCCCTATACTTTCAGGATAGGCAGTGGCAATTACGGCCACGCCGGAAAACAGGTAAGAAAAGACATCACTTCCTGAGGTACTGGTTAGGCTGCATGTAATTTTCAATCTTCTTCTTTTCCGAATTCAGCTCCCTTATGTGCTTCCCGGTTTTCGAGAGCTCGTCCTTCATCGATGAGAGCTTCCTTGCGCGCCTTTCAATCTTTTTCCTTAGATGCCTTTCCGTCCTTAGATGGCTTTTCAGCAACTCGTCCAATTCGGCCCGAGTATCGCTTATGTGGTAGTTCATCCTCTTGTTGGCCTTGTCCTTTGACTTTGCAAGCTTTGCGTCAATGTCCGTGAGCCCTTTGAACGCCTTGTTGGACCTCAGCGCTTCAAGCATGCCGAAGGTGTAGTCGTAAAGCCTTTTCATGTGCTCGACTCGCTCGGCAGGGCTTTCCTTTGCGAACTGCTTATATACGCTTTTGAACTCGTGCTTTATGGTTCTCTTTGCGGATTTTATTAGTTTCAGGCTGTCAGTCTCAGATACTGCTTTTAATAAATCTGAAAAAGCCTGCCTGTTCTCCTTGCTGTTGTTGTATACAAGCGCGTTTATGGTACCCCTTGCCGCGCTTATGATGGCCTTTCTCTCCTTTGCGTTATCGACTTGTGCCTTTACGTTTAGATTTATAGCGTTATTGCCAGTGCCGCTCTGCACCGACACATTCGGGTTATTTTGGTTATCGTTGGGCTTCGTTGCTTCTACCATGAATATCGCTTATGTTATGAATCGCTATGACGCAGTTCAAATATTTATAAATAGCCTTTGGCCTTTGTTAAAACACCGTGGCTTGCATTATTTCCAGAAGCGCTTCTTCTTGCCAGAAGAGTCGCCCTCAGTCTCGGCGTATTTCCTTATGAGCTCCTCCTGTTCTGGGCTCATTTTCTTTGGCAGATCCACCTGTATGCGTATTATCTCGTCGCCTACTCCTGATCTGTTGAATCTCGGTACCCCTTTGCCTTTTATCGCCACGGTGTCGCCGCTCTGCGTGCCCTGGCTTATCTTTACGCTCTCCGAGCCGTCTATCGTAGGAACCTCTAGCGAGCCTCCCAGTATTGCGGTATAGAATGGCACGTGAACCGTAGTAATCAGGTCGTCCCCCTTACGCTTGAACCTCGGATCGGGCTCGACTTCTATGTCTATGTACAGGTCGCCTCTTCTCGACGTGCCGTAGTCGCCCAGGCCGCGCAGCCTAAGCCTGGTGCCAGTGTCTACGCCTTTCGGTATTTCCACCTCGACGTTGTCGTCCTTCTGTATCCTTCCGGTGCCGTTGCACTTCCTGCATTTCTTCTCCGGCACCTTTCCTGAACCGTTGCATGTGGGACACGTGGTTATTGTCTGCATCACGCCGAATGGGGTCCTCCTCGCGTTTGCGACCTGGCCCCTGCCGTTGCACGTTGGGCACGTTATTACTTTTGAGCCCGGCTCTGCGCCGGTGCCGTTGCACCTGTCGCACTGCGCTATGTGCTTTATGGTTATGACCTTGCTTACACCGTTCACGGCCTCAAGCATTGAAAGCCTGACCCTTGCAAGTATGTCGTTGCCCCTGGTGCCCTGGCCATATTGCGAGCCCCTGTTGAACAAATTGTCGAATATGTCGTCCACGCTGCCGAAACCGGAAAATCCCTGGTCGCCCACGTCGAAGCCCATGTTCCTGAATATGTTCTGGAAATCGAAACCGCGGAATATGTCCTCCTCTGAAAAGCGCTGGTTGAACTGGTCAGGGCCGTATGCATCGTACTGTTTGCGCTTTTCGGGATTGCTGAGAACGGCGTAAGCCTCGTTTATCTCCTTGAATTTCTCCTCGGCCTCCTTGCTCTTGTTCCTGTCCGGATGGTACTGCAGCGCGAGCTTCCTATAAGCCTGCTTTATCTCATCAAGAGATGCCCCCTTCTTCACGCCGAGAACGTCGTAAAAATCCCTTGCCATTCCTCATTACCCGATAAGTTTCTCTTATTTTGTGTACCTTATTTATAAACATTTTTGCATGGGCTAATGCCCATGCCTAATTTTATGCCTTTCATTTCACTTTGAAATCCGCGTCCGTGGCTCCCGCCCCGTCTCCTGAATCGCCCTGACCCTGCTGGTCTTCTGAGCCTGCAGGCCCGTCGGATGGACCCTCGCCTCCTGCCTGGCCCTGTGACGCAGCTCCGTATAGCGATGAACCTATCTCTTCAAGAGCCTTCTTCAGATCTTCGGTTTTCGCCTTTATATCGTCGTAGTTGTCTGTTTTTATGACGTCTTCAAGAGCCGCCTTGGCCTGATTCACCTTGTCCTTCTGCTCCTGCTTTACCTTGTCCTTGAATTCCTCTAGCGTGTGCTCTGCAGTGAAAACCAATGACTCTGCGCTGTTCTTTATCTCTATCTGCTCCCTCAGCTTCTTGTCCTGTTCTTCATACTGTTTGGCCTCGTTCATCTTCTTGTCTATGTCGTCCTTGTTCATCTTGTGCGGCGCGACTATGTCCATGCTCTGGGCCTTTCCAGTTGCCTTGTCGGTAGCAGTTACGTGCAGTATGCCGTTCGCATCTATGTCGAACGTGACCTCTATCTGCGGCACGCCGCGCCTTGACGGCGGTATGCCCGTGAGGGTGAACTTGCCCAGGTCTATGTTGTCCTTGGCAAGAGCCCTCTCTCCCTGAACTATGTGTATGTCGACGCTGGTCTGGAAATCGGCTGCCGTGCTGAAAACCTGCGATTTCTTGACTGGTATGGTGGTGTTCCTGTCTATTATCGGAGTAGCCACTCCGCCCAAGGTTTCTATGCTGAGTGTCAAGGGTGTGACGTCGAGCAGCAGTATGTCCTTGACCTCTCCAGTAAGGACGCCGGCCTGTATTGCTGCTCCTAGCGCCACGGCTTCCATAGGGTCTACTCCGCGCTCTATCTTCTTGCCGAGCAGCTGTTCGACGTATCTTTGCACTATCGGCATCCTTGTCGGGCCGCCGACCAGTATGACCTTGTCCAGAGCGCTTGGCTCTAGCTTTGCGTCCTTCAATGCCTGCATGACCGGTTTTGTCGACTTTTCTATTATTGGCACCACTAGGCTTTCGAGCTTGGCCCTTGTGAACTGGTACGTGAAGTTAACTGGCTGGCCGTTCTTCTGTGCGAGGAAAGGTAGATTGACTTCGGTAGTAAGCACTGTTGACAGTTCGATCTTTGCCTTTTCACCCGCCTCTTTGAGCCTTTGCATAGCCTGCATGTCCTTGCTTATGTCGACTCCCGACTGGTTCTTCACTTCAGATTTAAGGAATTCTACAACTGCGTTGTCCATGTCTGTGCCTCCGAGCTGCGTGTCGCCGCTGGTGGACTTGACCTCGAACACCCCGTTGCCAAATTCCATTATCGTTACGTCAAGAGTGCCACCGCCTAAGTCGTATACCAGGATTTTCATTTCCTTGTCCGTCTTGTCTAGCCCGTAGGCGAGGCACGCAGCAGTTGGCTCGTTGACCAACCTGACAACCTCGAGTCCAGCTATTGCTCCCGCATCTTTTGTCGCCTGCCTCTGGTTGTCGTTGAAATATGCCGGCACAGTTATTACTGCCTTCTTGACCTCCTCTCCAAGGAACGCCTCGGAATCCTTCTTTATTTTCTGCAGCAGAAGCGCAGAAAGCTCCTGGGGCTTGTAATCTTTTCCGTATATCTTATATGTGTAATCGCTGCCCATTTTCCTCTTGAACGCAGTCACCGTGCCCTCAGGGTTTGCGACTGCCTGCCTTCTTGCCGGCTCTCCGACAAGGCGCTGACCGTCCTTAGTAAAAGCTACGTAGCTTGGGAATGCCTTTCCGTATAGCGAGGCACCCTCGCTGCTCGGCACTATCGTTGGCCTTCCACCTTCAAGCACTGCCGCGGCTGAATTCGATGTTCCCAAATCTATTCCTATTATTTTCATTTTTACACCTTTTAGCGTTTTTTATCATTCTTCAAGACACAGTCTTCATTTGTCATTTTTGTTTTCCTTGTCCTTTTTGAACTCGTTTAATTCGTCGTTTCCCTCATTGACCTTGCTTTGGGGCTCCTTGGATATTATTACGGATGCTGGCCGTACCAGTATGCCATTCATCTTGTAGCCCTTCTTCAGCACCTCGAGCACGGTTCCGGGCTCCTTGTCCGTTTCCCTGGCCATTATTATCTCATCGGTATATGGATCGTATTTCCCGTTTGGCTCCAGTTCGCTAAGGCCCTCGGCCCTGAGTGCGTCCATCATGTTAGCATATACCATTTTTACGCCTTTCGAGAGGTTTTCGTCCTGGCTTTTGGCCGAAGAGATCATCGCGAGCTCGAATTCGTCCAGAACCGGGAGCATCCTCTTGAGCATTTCCGCTTTTCCTACGTTCTTGGCATTGGCCACATCCGAAGCGGAACGCTTCTTGTAGTTGTCGAACTCCGCTGCAAGGCGAAGAGTTCTCTCTTTGAGCTCTTCGTATTCGGCCCTTGGAACGACTTCGTTATTGGAGGCGCCCTGCTCTTTGCCTGTCGAACTTTCCACGCGCTTCTCTGCGGCATTATTGCTTACCTTGCCATTTTTTTCATCTGCCATGCTCCGGTCCACCTTTTTGCATTTTTTTCTTGGATTGCATCTCGCGCATCTGATCCATAAGCATACGGTCGAATTCCTGCGCCGCATCGTGCATTCTTGAAAATTCCCTGTCTATGTCGTATTCAATTTCCTTTATCGTTGATGTTACGTCTATGGCGCGCAGGTAATACTTTCTGCCTTTTTTCGTCACCAGGCCCGTATTTATTAGCCTGTTTAGATGATATATGACCGTGCTCCTGGCTACGCCCTCCTTCTTGCCTATCTCAGAGCTTGTTATACCCGTGTTGAGCCTGGACGCCACTATCAGCTTTTCGAGTATTTGCTGGTCCAGGGCCTTTGCGCTTTCGCTGCCTTCGGCAAGGTCCAAGACCTCGCACAGCCACTTCACAAACCCCGTAGGGGTCTTGTTTGACGCCCTTTCAACGGTCTTTATAACTATCCGCATGCAATCGCAGATAGGATTATGAAACAAAAGATATAAATAATTTTCGGTTTAATTATATTATAATTGGATATGTCAAATAAAACTTGACAGAAAGGTGAGAGAATGGAGAAGGACGAAAAGACAAGAAGCGAAAAGGAAAAGAAGCCGGACGTATACAGACCGTTCGAAGCGCTAGACAGGGTAGACGACTTTTTCGACTATGCCATGAAGATGCCGTACAAGCTGCTGAACAATTACTTTTCCAGCTACAAGACACCAGATGCTGACGTCATAGACAACGGAGACTTCTATACTGTGAAGATAGACCTGCCCGGCATAGACAAGAAGAACATAAAGCTGAAGGTGCTTGGGGACAGCATAGAGGTAAGGGCTGAAAAGAACGAGGAAAAGGAAGAGCGCAAGGGCGGTTATTATTCGAAGGAGAGAGCCCTGATGGGCTACTATAGGAGCATACCGCTGCCTGAGAAGGTAAAGCCGAAGAGCGCCAAGGCGAAGATGGAGAACGGCACCCTAAGAGTGGACGTCGAAAAGTCGGAAGAGACCAAGGGAAGCGAGGTAAGCGTGGACTGAACGTTTGGTTTCTTTCTTTTTTATTTTTTCATTTTGGCAAATAATAACTAGTTTTGCGCACAAGACATATCATGGCATTAAAGGCACCTACGGAGGCTTACGCGATACTTTTATTTGCAACAGCGTTTGTCTTCAACGCTTTCAATGCGGTTTATTACTACACGACATACAGCGTCGCAGCAGGACTGCTGATAATAGCCGGATGTGTAGGGCTTCTGGTCCATTACGAGCGCATGCATCGCAGAACAGCGGGGTTAAGGGCTGCGCATGATCATGCAATTTACAGGCACGCAGTAGCCGCAACAGCATTTGCTGAAATAATAGTAATGGTGCCGAACCTGTCGTTCCAGAACGTCGCTGCACTTTACATAAACCCGCAGATCGCGGTTTTTGCGTGTTTGGCGGTAATAATAGCCCCGCTGATGGCTTATGCGATAAGGATAAGCCAGGGCAGCATAAGCAAGTTGAAGAAGGAGCCTTTGTCTTATCTTTACGTTGTTTCGGCCCTGTTCGGGCTTCTCGGGCTGTATTCCCTGGCTTTATATTCTGGCAATGCTTACCTAAACTCTCAGGCTTTCGTAAGCACGGTGCTTTTCATGAATGAAGGCATACTTTTTACGCTTGTTTCGATGTCGCTGCTTTTCTCATGATTTCCCTGTCTAAATCACCTATTTATTTATTGCTGTCTTAATAATCAATATATGGCGCTTAATGGCAGGAAAAAAGGGCAGATTGCCCTTGAATTCTTAATAGTGTACTCTTTGGTGCTACTGATATTCGTCATCATATTCGCTCTGGTCGTCAATCAGCGCGCTGCCTCTTTGGGCGAGGATGAATACCAATCCCTGCAATTGGCAGCGCAGAACATAGCCATACATATGGACCAGGCGATAATAGCCGGGAATGGGTATTCTGCCATAGTGTCGATACCCCCTGTGACAAGCGAAAACCCATACAGGCTTTTCATATCGACCAGCGGAGTCGTTGAGGCGAACATAACCATAGGCATAACCAAGGCCGAAGCCATAGCCTACAGCTCAGCCAGGAACCTCATAATAAACGGAACCAAGGTTGTAAGTTCCGGAGGAATTTCGCTTTACAACGTGTCAACTTATACTGGAAGCATAGAGATAACGAATGCGAACGGGAACATATACATAGACGAGCTTCCCCCAAGCACTTCGTTCCTCCCAGATTCTATATACGTAAAGAACAAGGGTGTCACAGAAGGCGCTGAACTAAATGGAAGCGCGCCTGGAAGTTATATATTTATACCTGCTGCGAATGATATAACTTTTTCTCCAGGTCAAAATAGTTTTACCATGTCGGCATGGGTTGACATACAAAACCAGGAGGAACCCGCACCTGCATGTTATTGGAGCTATCACGTAATAGGTTTCGGAGGATATCCCAATGGACTTATACGAGACATTTGCAACGGTGGAGGCTCCATTCAGATGGTACGAGGAGGCAACCAAGAGATGAATTTTCCATACAACAAGAGCAGCTTTTACCTTATGACAGGAGTATATAATGCAAGCACTGAGGATGTTTCACTTTACATAAACGGCAAATATTATGGTGGCGGACCGGGAGGAACTAACCAGGCCGTTACAGGGAATTTCGTAATTGGAAGCGAGACTTCACAGCCCATAGGGAATGTTATTATAACAAATGTGCAGGTTTATAATGCTGCCCTGTCTTCAAATCAAATAAATGCCATTTATAATGAAGGGATTGCAGGAACTCCTGTAGATAGTGCCAATGTTGTAGGGTGGTGGCCGCTCGACGGGAATACAAATGACTACAGCGGCAATGGAAACAACGGAATACCGTACAACATAAAGTACGTTAACGTTGCCGAAGTGGAGGCGCATGCAACGCTTTCAAATGGTGACAACGCTTCGCACGTGCTTGTTGGTTTTGATACCGATACCGGAGTAGACTCAATATCGCCGCAATATATATCGCAGCCCAACAAAGATTATGCAGCTGGGATAACCAATTCTTACGGGAATATAACCCTTTTCAGGGTTGCTAATTCTTCTTCGATAGCGTCTGTTAGCGGGCAAGCGTTCTTGTTTAATGGAAATTCGTCAACAGCTGCAAACCTTAGGGGATGGTGGCCATTGGAAGAGGGATACGGAAAAAGCGTTTACGATTTTAGCGGCTATTTTAACACAGGGGATTTTTCAAGCCCGAATTGGCAGCCGCTTGGGCTCGTGTCAACCGCATTTATGGTCGGCAACTTCGACGGAAGCAGCAGTTATGATAACGCAACAACCGCAGAGACTTACGCCAGGGGCATTACAATATCCGCATGGATAAACAGCACAGGAACAGGAAATTATTGGCAGAATATTGCAGAGGTTTCGGGAGGGCCGTACACCAAAGAAACATTTGGCATCGGCATAACCGGCGCCAATGGAGCGGCAGTGGCAAGGTGGAACAATGAAGCGGACAGCATTACAGGGGCGCCACAACCGAGTGGTGGAGTGCTGACAGCTAATACGCTTTATTTGGTAACAGGCGTTTGGAACGGTGCGAACAATACTATAACAGTTTACATAAATGGCAAACCAGTAGCCAGCAGCCCTGGAAACGGGACCTATGCAGAGGCCATAGGAAAAATAGCCATAGGGGCAGCTTACCCAGGCATGTATGATTTTAGCGGAAAGATAAGCAATGTCCAAGTATACAATACGTCCCTGCAGCAAAGTTACATAACGCAGATATACGAGAACGGGATTAACGGTGCTCCGCTTAGCAATGTCGGGCTTGTTGGATGGTTCCCGTTGGACGGCAATCCGAATGATTATTCGGCAAACAATTATCCAGTATCTTATAACTCAATAACGTACACGAACCAGCACGCGATAAGCACATCCGGAACAAGCGAGGCGCTTGTTGCGAGTTTCAATGGCACGAGTTCTGCGAGTAATATAGCAATCCGCCCAATGAAGATATTAGATGGGCATAATTCATTCTCAATAAATGCCTGGATAGAATACAAAGGAGGATCGCAGTATTTCAACCAGAATCCATATTTGGTTGGATGGGGTGGATGTAACATGGGATTTATGATGAACCCACCTTCTGATATAGAATTTGTAGAATGGTATACTTCAGACGCAACAAATCCTGTTGGATGCCCTACGAGCGGCAGTGGAATAGCACCGGCAGATGCACAAATACTGCCAGACACTCTTTATATGGTAACTGCAACTTATAATTTGAGCACAGGCAGAATAAATTTTTATATTGACGGCCAATATTATTCAAATGCAACAGTTCCGGCAGGAGATTATCTTAGCAATTATACAGAAACCGGGTATATAGGAGATGCGATGAATGGAAATACGTATACCAAATTTTTCAACGGATCGGTTGCAGATCTTCAGATATACAACATAAGCCTTACGCCTTACGAGATAGAACAGTTATATGTTGCAGGAAACCCGATAGAGAAGGGCTTTAACATTTCGGCAGGATGATTGAATTGTACGGAACTGCAAGGTCAAAAAATTACAAAGCGCAGTTTTGGAGCTTTGACATAATATTCGCAATCGTGATATTTACAGTAGCAATGACAATACTGGCTTATACGTGGTACAATATAGACAATCAGCTGGCTTTAAGCTACGGGAGCGGATCGGAGACTATGCAGTTCGAGACGCAGGTCCTTACGGAAAGGCTGCTTACGCCTGGAACCCCATCAGACTGGAGCGCGCTCATAAACACTTCGAACGTATCGACTTGGAAAGATTTCAGCGTTGGGCTTACGACATCTTCAAACAGCAGCGAAATATCGACACAGAAAGTATATGCGTTAATGGCCATGGCAAATTACAACAATTCGGATTACGAGGCAACAAAGCCCGTAATGGGAATAGGTTATGATTATTACATAATAATATCCGGAAGGGACATAAACGTAGCAATAGGCGAAAATCCGGCAACGCACAATGCACTAACTTCATACGTATACAAGACAAGGGCAGTCATGGGAACCGAGCCAATCCTTATGAAGGTAATAGTTTGGACGAACGAGCCCATAGCGATAAGCTGATGACCATGCAGAGAAAAGAAAGGAGCAAGAACTACAAAGCTTTCATATTCACCTTAGACGCAGTGTTTTCCCTTATAGTTGCCAGCGCCGCAGTTTCATTGCTCCTGTATGTGCATTTCACCAGTCCGATAACCCCTGCCGCGGCGCCAACGATAGAGGCCCTTAGCGTGATGCACAACATGCTTTCCACGCAGCTTTCTGGCATATTACAGAGTGGAGTGGCCCTCCCGCCGTTGCAGGCTTACAAGCTCCCCAGCAGCAGCGAGCCGTTCGGCTATTCTGGATTCTTGGCAAACGGAAGTTATATTTCTGCGCCGACTGACCCGGTTAGTGAGGACAGTTTTACCCTGTCGTTTTGGATAAAACCCATAAGGCAGGGCAGGACCGTAAGCGGATGCGGAATAGGCGACGGAAATAACGCAAGCGTAATACTTTATTTGGGAAACGAGACGCATTCGGTTGAAGTGGGGTACAACGGCACAGGCATATACGTAAATGGATGGTACACTAATTGCCCAGTGTCAGGAAGCGATTCTGTTCAAGTCGGAAAATGGACTTATGTTTCCATACGTGGAAATTCTTCCGCCATTGCGATTTTTATAAATGGGGTAGAAACGCCTTATTATGTTTCCAGCTCAAGCACTGCAGTATTGAAAGGGCTGTTAATAGGCACTGCACTTGGGACTGGGGGAGGGGTAGGAAGCAGCAATTTAGGGGAATATAATTTCACTGGTTACATAGCAAATGTGCAGCTTTACAATTCGTCGCTGACGCCAAGCAAGATATACCAGCTTTACAAAAGCGCCATAAACAGCGTCCCTATAGGAAATTCAAAACTCATAGGTTGGTGGCCGCTCGATAAGAATGCCAACGACTACAGCGGGAACGGCAACGATGGAATCCCACACGACGTGAACTTCGTGGTGACGGATTATCTGCCAATAGGCGGCTACAACGCCAGCATAAACGAGAGCATAGCTGAGACTCTTGGCGAGCTGTACTTAAATAACGACAGCATGTATGCAGAGTTCCTTCTAAACGACTCGGTGTTGGGGCAGCCGAGAGCAGGCATATACATAAACGAAAACTATTCCGGTTCTGAAAGCGTTTCGTTCTTCAACACCACTGCAGGGAGCTACGGCTTAGTATACAACAACAGCGTGCTTGAGGTTGGAGAGCCAAACATGACGGTATCGGCATGGATATATCCTGAAGGATTGGGAACCTGCGGCACTACTACGCCTACATGCATAGTTCTGGACAAGCAGGGGAGCTATGCGCTTGCAATAAATGGATCTGGAAGCGTATGCATACAGTTGCAGGGCACGAGCCTTGGAAGTTCCTGGAACTGCAGCGCTGGAGTCGTTGAGGCGAGAACGTGGGCGCAGATAGGATTCACAAGAAATTCATCCATAGCCAACATAAGCTATGACGGAGGTGTTTTGAAAAACGTTTATGCAACAGGCAACGTCATAGCTACGAGCGGGAATACGATAATAGGTGCAACCGGTAACCCAGGCAGCATTACTGGTGCCTTCAACGGATCGATAACAAACCTTGAAATCTACAATATGACCCTCGGCCCTACCGAATATTATGACCTGTACTTGCAGGGCATAAGCGGGATGGCGCTTGGAAATTCAAAGCTCGTGGGATGGTGGCCGCTGGACGGGAATACGAACGACTACAGCGGCAACGGGGACGCTGCAATACCTTATAAAGTATCCTATATTTCGATACCGTTTACGCCGCCCAGCCTGGTAAACGCCTATACAATAAGCAAATCGTCGGTACCCATGGCATTGAGGAGCGGGGCCACAGTGCAGACGGACAACCTGAGCGTGGTAATATGGCGCTGAAGAAAAAAATTGTAAGTAAACCGAGGACCAAGAGGGGCATACTACTCACACTGCTTACTCTTGTCATATTCATACTCATGCTTGGGGAGGTAATAACCTACGTAGTGCTAAACATAAACTACGACAACCTTTCAGCAAGCGTCGCGCAGAGCCTTGCTTCAGGAAACTTCGCCCAGAATCTGGATTCCGGAATGAATGCGTTCCTGTATTCGAGCCTTTCCAAATCGATAGGCATAATGACCGCTTTCGAAAGCGACCCCACCACAAGGATGGGAAACTTCATAACCAATTCAAGCCAGGCCCTTGACGCCCTTTTGTACAACGGAACTATTTTCAACAGCACAGCCTATTACAACAACAGCTTCAAAAAGGCAGTAAGCGAATTTGAAGCGGAAGCGTTGGCAGACGGATTTACAGCCAACCTGTCAAACGTTACGTTAAGAATAAAGCAGGCATCGCCTTTCAGGATAGGCGCATATGCGACCGGGCTTGCGGCGCTCAACACGAGCAGCGGCATAAGCCTCGATTATCCAATAAACGCCAACACCACTGTGAGCCTTAATTCCAAGCCGTCGCTAATAGGAATTGAGCAGGGCCTCAACGGCACTTTCCAGAAGGAGGCGCTGCCTGAAGCCGCTATTGTCGGAAACCTTACTGCCGAATCCGGATCCGAAAGCCCATACATGTTCGCTTACGGAAAAATAATATACATGGCAGGAGAACCGTCGTGCTCTAATGTGCCTAGCGAATATGCCAACGGCAATTACATACTCGCAACACCCAATGCAGCTTACATTGGCCAGAACGTGTGCGGGATGGCTGGCTTAATAACAAACATATCAAATTCATCTACTCCATTGAAGCCTTATCTCGTTTACAAAAACGACACGATAATGAACTATCTGCAGAGCGAGCCGAATTTCCTGATAAACGGGGCTGAATTGGACCTGCTGAACACTTCCGCAATACAAAGCAGCGCGGTTGGCGGCTTCTATTACGCCTCGCCGTATACTGCTTCGTACCTGCAGAGAGTAGAGGGCAAGCCTTATGCGACCTCTCCTGAGGGCATATTTTCATTCAGGAGCGTGGACAGGAATGCTGCAAATTTCACTTTAGATACACAAAATATTTCATTGCCTTCTTTAGCGAAGGTTGCGAGCAGTAGTAGCGCAACAATGTCTGCATGGATATACATCAGGAGCATGCCGAATCATCAGATAATTCTTTCGGATGATTGGAACTCGCCGAATGTGCTGCAGATGTACGTGCACACCGACGGCAGGCTAGAAGCGGATTTTGGTTCCGGTAGCGCATGGATAAACGCGGCAAACACAAGCGCAGGAACGATAAAGACCGGAAAATGGTATTTCGTATCCGCGACATGGACAAGCGGTAACGGAGAAGAAATATACATAAACGGAGTGCAGATGCCCATAAGTTACATCGTGGGCAATTCGCTTTCTACTGGTACATTAGGCACACCAGGAACTGGAGGCATAGCAAACAACCAGGGCAATGGAGGGTATTTCGACGGATACATTGCAAACGAGCAGATATACAACAAATCGCTGAGCGGATACCAGATAGAAGGACAATATAAGCAGGGCATAAATGATATGCCCGTATATGGCCCTGGGCTTGTGGCATGGTATCCTCTTTCTAGCAACGCCAACGACTACAGCGGGAACGGATATAACGGGGTGCCAACTAACGTCATATATACCGGAATAAACGGCTACACGCTTAATCCTACCAGGCAGCAGTCGAAGAATTACGTTTCGAAAGTCGCAAACTTCAACGGGACTAACAGTTATGCGGATGTACCTTTAGGATGGAGTAGCGGAACCGGTATCAGTGTGGTCGCGTGGGTATACCTGAATAGCATACCTGCGAATAACGCTGGAATAGTTTCTGCGGTTTCAAGCTCGGATTATGGCACAATATCGATATTCCCAAATGGCAATTGCTACATGCAGGTAGGCGTTACGAACACCACAGGCTCATGGCAAGCCCTTGACGGTTCTGAATGCCTTGTACCATATAAGTGGTATCAAATCATTGCAGTAGCAAACCAGACGAACAATACTTATAGCTTGTATATAAACGGAGCCAAGCAATTTACCACAGCATTCAAAGGAACGCTTGAACCAGCCACCTCGTTTAATATTGGCTTATTCAGCTATCAAGGTGCGTATTTCCCAGGCTCCATCAAAAATGTGCAAATTTACAAGAGTGTAATACAATATAGCAGTGTCAAGGCCCTTTATCTTGAAGGCGTTAATGGAGGGCCATTGAATAATTCCAATTTGGCAGGATGGTGGCCCTTGGACGGGAATGCAAACGACTACTCCGGCAACGGCAACAACGGAACTGCATATTACCTGAATTATACGCCCCTCGAGCTTCCCGCTTCTACAAGCCCGCTAGAGGGCGTTTTCGGCTGCTATGCTATGAGCTCTTGCAACGCTACGGCTCAGAGGCTCTACCTTTCCGGATTGCCGCTTGAAAATGCGGGGCTTGGATACATGAACGCCAGCACGAGCTTAGGCATGCAGGACGGGCTTGTTCCGGCCGCAACGAGCTTCAACGGGAACGGGTATGAATACGCACCGATAGGCAGCTATTTCGGCACTGACAACAGCATAACGGCCGAGGCATGGGTCTATGCGACGCCAAATACAAATGGCCCAATATTTGGCGTTACGAGTGGTGGAGCCGCAAGCGGCGGATGGAACATGCCGTTCCTGAGCGAAAACGGATTGACAGTACATGGCTGGATATGGGGAGTAAATACAAATAACGAGCCGTTGAATTACACACTTCCGAGGCAGGGTTGGTACAACCTTATAATAGCGTACAATGCAACCAGCTCTTCTGAAAGTTTCTATGTAGACGGTGCGAATGTTGGAAGCGGCACTGGCACATATTCCCCATCAGGAGGTTTTGATTATTGGACCACTTATATAACCGGGGCAAAACCCGCTAATGTAAACAACCAGTTTTCAGGCACAATGGCTGACGTGCAGCTGTACAAGGCAGCATTGTCCCCTTCGCAGGCAGAACAGCTCTACCTCAACAACAGCGTTGAGGGCATAAGCCCTGCGGATTACTGGCCTCTGAGCTCGGGAAACCTTAACCTGCTTAACGAGACCGAAAACATTGCCAACTATACCGGCTACGCTTATCTTTACAATTCGCCATCCGTAGCGTGTTCTAATTCGCAGGTAATAAACGGCGACTGTGGCGTCGAATATGTGCCAGGATGATTGCAGTTAAATTTTGCTTTGTTGAAGCGGCGCGCTTGGGCATTCTGTAAGAGGTCGTCGCCCTAAGCACATGTTATGACGTGCTTATGCTTCTGGTCAGAAAAGAAGCAGCTTACGCTGCGCCGTGCAAAAGATGCAGCTGCGCCTGCTTTTTCTTATGCGGGTCACAGGCTGCCGAAGCTGCTGAACAACGAAGCTATTACTCCTCCGACTACGAAGTATATCCCCAATCCCACTATTATGAAAAGGGGCACCAGCCTCATCCCTTTTGTGGTGCTTCCTGAGGATATCGTAGACATTATTAAAGCAGCAAATCCGGTTATCACTGCTATCGCCACGAGAGAGAAGTCATGATATGTAGTCGGGCTTATCTTAGGCGGGCTGGGCTTGAGGAACGACACGCCGGTGGTTGGCAACCCTCCCGGATTTGAAGCGAGTATGCCCTTCCACACGGTGTCCGTTATCACAATCATCTGGCTCGTAAGGCCGTACAGGACCGGAGCCGCTATAAGTCCTGCAAAAGCAATGAACAGGCTGTACATAAGAAGCTGTCCTGAGACCTCCTTCTGAAGCATCTGCTGGTTCCTCATGTCCTTCGAGAGCTGCTCCATGAGGTCGGCCATTGCACCGCCGTACTTCTGCGCCTCTATCATCATCCTTACCGAATGCTGGAAGTTGTTGGACTGGTATTTTCCCGCCAGGTCGCGAAGCGCGTTCTCGAAAGTCTCTCCACCAAACACGTTCCTGTTCATCGCCTGCACGTCAGCCGAGAAGTACTTGAACTCTGGCCTTGCCGCGAGCAGCATGGACCTGTCAAGCGCTATGCCGCTTTTGAGGTTGGCGGCCGCGAGCGCGAAATAATCCGGAAGTATCGATTCGACGAACGTCTTTCTCTGGTCTATCTTGTAGTTAAGCATCATGTACATGACAACGGCAAATAGGAGCGCGGCAACTATTCCTCCGCCCAAGGAAAGCAGCACGTTCAGGTGCATTATAAGGAAAAGGGAGAAAGCGAGTATTATGAGTATGGCAAAACCCCCAACTATGACTATGCTCAGGAACGTGTTGACGTCCATCTTGGAGCCCGCCAGGTCCAGCGTCTTTGATATGAAACGCGCAACGCTCCTGGAAACCAGCCTTTCGAAGTTTATCCTGCTGAATATGTTTTTTGCCATATAATCACGTAGAGAACGAAGGCCTCGAGCCCCTTATCATCTGCAGGAACACTATCTGAAGGAAGCCTATTGCTATAAGGCCCGCTTCCAGAAGCTGCGGCGTAACGGTAAATAGGGCTATGAAAGTAGTGAGTATGGTGACCACTGCTATACCCATGCTCGGCAGTATCACTCCGAAAAGCATGTAGAACATGGCTATGGCGTTCAGCCTCTGCCCGTATCTCCTCAGCTCTATGACCCTCTCCTCCGAGAGCTGGTCTATGACGCTCTGTATTGCAGAGACCACGTCGCCTCCGGATTTTATGCTCACGGATGCCTGCAGCATTATCCTCTTGAATGAGTCGCTCTTGCTCTCCGCTATCGTCTGGTCTATCGCTTCTTCAAGCGGCATGCCGAGCTGGACGCGCTCGACGACCTTCTGGAACTCCCTGCTCGCGTCTCCGTATCCGGAGCTTATGGAAACCAGAGTGTTGAACAGTGGCATTCCCGACCTGAGCGCTATTATCATGTCCCTTGCCGCGAACAGTATGTCCTTCTCAACGCCCTTTGCGTTCTTCTTTGTCTTGTGCTTGGGGAAGTTGAGGAACATGTTCATGCCCATGTAGAAGACTACGAAACCTAGAAGTATGGCTATAACCGCAGCTTCAGGGGCAAGCAGGCCGAGGTGCAGGAACAACACGAAGAAGGTTATGCCAAGGACAAATCCTATGGCCATTGCGGCTATTATCATCCTTTCGACGAACGAATAGAGCGTGCCCTTTATGCCCTGATCCTTGAGCGTCTGCTCGAGGCCCTTGTGCTTCGCACCTATGCCTTCGATGAAAAGGTGCCATCTCCCGGGCCTTTTCTGCGGCCCGGCGCGCGCCTGGGAAATAGGGTTTATCCCTGATCCATATTGCGGCATTTGCTGCGATGACAGCGGTTGCCGAGGCTGCTGTTGTGGCTGGGACTGGAAAAGCTTTGAGCCTATGCCGGGCTTTGGCTGGAGCTCTATGTCCTTGCCATCCACGCTGACGATTTTAGGCTTTTTCTTTCCGAGCATTTTTAGGCACCGGCATTTATCAGGCTCATGGCCTCGTCAAGACGCTGCTGCCTCAACGCCCATAGCGACTGTTCGGTCTGGTTAAGCGTTATCTTCCTTTTTCTAAGGTCCTTGGACGACCTTTCTATGTATGCCGAGAGGCCGTATACTTCCTGGAGTACTACCTCCCTGTGGTTTTCGTCGAAAACCTGTTCCTTCAGCCCCTCGATTATGCGCTCCAGCTCCGATATCTGGTCCGCTATGGAAAGCTTTGGCAGAACCAAATCCTTTTCGTTGAACTTGACCTTTATCTTTGGCTGGGGCTTGGATTCGGGAACTTCATAGCTCTGCTGCGCCGCGGTAGGGACTGCGGAAGCCTTGCTTGCCTGCTCGACTCCAGACGCTATCAGCTGCGACTCCTTTGGCATAGTCTTCTGAGACCTTATGCGCTGCCCACCGCGGCCGCTTTCGATTGCATCTATCCTGCTCAGCAGGTCGAGATATGTGTGCGGACTCTGATTCCCCTGCATGTCGAAGAGCTTTGACGCGTCTATGGATGACTGCTGCGGCTTCTGCGACGAGGCCTCCACCTCCTTTATATAGGCAGCCACCTGTTCGTATTCGCTTTTTACGCTTACGTCCTGCTCAGCCATCAAAACAACTCCTTAGAGTAAGGTATGTCCTTTTCGGCCATGTTTATGACCCTGTCCTTGTCCATGTAATAGTTGGCTATAAGGAAGCCGGCATTGTTTATGTCTATAACGTTGTATTTTATCATCCAGTTTATTATCTTGGCCCTTATCTTTACCTCTTCGGCTATTTCCGACTTCGTATAACCGCCGTAGAGCGAAAGCACGTCTGCCATGTTTGTTAGGTCGCTTATCTGCGCGAACGTGTCGTTCCTCATGTTCCACCTGTATAGCACGTTGGCGTCCCCCGTTCTCAGCATTTCTGCGAATTCAAGAGTACGCCTTATCCCCTTGCTCCTGTGCCTGAAAAGGCTGACTATGGCTCCGAGCGCATTCATCTGTATCTTCGGCGTTGCTATTGGCGGGTTGGTCATCCTCACCACAGTGTCCTGCGCGTTGTCGGCGTGGACAGTGGCATATACGGAGTGGCCGGTGTGTATGGCCTCGAAGAGCGTCTCTGCGTCCTTTCCGGTCCTGATTTCTCCGACAAGCATTATGTCAGGCCTCTGCCTGAGCGCGTTTATCATGAGGTCGTAAAGAGTTACCTCTCCCTTGCCTTCTGGGTTAGGCTGCCTGGACACCATGGCAACCCACTGCAGCGAATCTGGAAGCGCAAGCTCCCTGGTCTCTTCGACCGATATTATCCTCCTCGTTGGAGGGAAGAATACGCTTGAGGCGTTGAGGAATGAGGTCTTTCCGCTTGCAGTTCCTCCGGATATCAGCACGCTTATTTCATTCTGTATGCAGAGCCACAGCAGTCCAGCCAACTCAGGCGGGAGGCTTCCGGATTTGACGAGAGCAGGCATCGTCCACGGGTTCTTGGCGAATTTCCTTATCGTTATCGTGTTGCCTATCTGTGATATCGGGAACAGCGTGGCGTTGACCCTTGAGCCGTCGACAAGTTCTGCATCCATGAGCGGGGAAAGGTTGTTGAGCTCCCTTCCTACGCGCCTGCCTATCTGCTCCGCCTGGTCGTAGATCGCGTCCTCGCTCACAGGCTTTATGTTTGTCTTGCACCAGCCTATCCTCTTGTGGAACACCCATATGAAGCTCTTCGAGCCGTTGACGGCTATTTCTTCGAGGTTTTCGTCCGACAGCGGGACTTCCAAGTCGCCGAGGCCCAGCATCATGTTGAGTATGTAAGCAGTAAGTATGTTCTTGGTATCCTCGTCGGTATTGGGCAGATACCTGTCGATAAGTATCTTGCTGGCCTGGACGTACCTCTTGTTGAGGTCGTCCACGTATGCCTGTATCTCTACCTTAGTCGGATCAAGAGGCACCATCGATATGAGTTCGCGCCTGAACGACATAAGGAGCAGTTTTGTGGCGTCGCTTACTCCTTCGTAAGTCACGTTGTATGTGGGGACGAACTCGTTCGGGTTGGTCCTTATCACCACTCCGATTACCATCCCGTGCGCATTAAGGCCGTATTGCTCGAGAATTTTCTCGGATTTGACATTGCCCGGCTGTTCGCCTTCCGTTCCCTGCGGCCGTACATCTGAATGCGCAGACTGTTTCTCTTCCGGAGCCTCTTTCACGGCATCCTGCGGCGTGCCGGTTTCTTCGTCGTTATGTTTTTTTGGCGTATCGTCCACCATTCAGCACCACTCAGGCTTTTTCGGACGGCGCTGCACCGTCCTTCTTGTCAGGTTTCATCTTCTGCGTGAGCTTGTTTATGTTGCTTAGCGAATCCGATATCTTTGATTTCTTTCCCTTTATCTCGCCCTTTATCGCGTTGCCCTTCGCCTTCAGGTCAGACATCTTCTGCTCTTTTTCCTTGATGCTCAGGTTCTTGGCGGCGTTGAGTGCGTCAACCTGGTCCTTGAGCCTCTGCAGCTCTGCCCTGTAGCTGTTGAGCTTCGGGCCTAGGTCCTCTATCTCGGTTTTAAGGTCGCTCATGTTCTTTATGATTTCGCCCATGGATCCTGATCCTTCCATGACCTTGTTGAGCTCGTTCATGGCCTCCTCGTATTTAGGGGCGAAGTTCGCGGTTGCCTGCTTCAGCGACTGCTCCAGTTTTGAATAATTGGAATTGAATTCAGAATGCTGCTGGTTAAGCTTCTTGGAGAGCTGCTCTTCCATTAGCTGGAGGTCCTTGAGCGCCTTTATGTCGCCCTTGTATGTCCCTGCCTGCTTTTCGAGCTCCTTGTAAGCATTCTCAAGCCCCGAATGGGACTGCTTTAGTATAGAGTCAAGCCTTGCGCTTTCCTGCTTAAGCTGGTTCTCCAGGTCCTTTCTCGTGTTCTCTATGCTCTGCGCTACGTTCTTCTTTACGGTCTCGAGCTCCTGCAGCGCTGCCCTGGCGTTGTTGAGGTTTTCCTGTATTGTGGCCGGGATGCCACCCTTTGCCTTCTGCTCCTGCTCCGAGACCTTGTTGAGCTTGGCAAGCACGTCGTTGAACCTTTTTTCCATGTCGTCGTAGTCCGAGCTTATGCCCTTCTTTATTGAGTCTATGTTTGACTGGTACGACCTCATCTGGGCGTACATCTTAGAAAGCTCCTCGATTTTCTTTCGCGCCTCAGGGGATTCCTTCTGGAGCCTCTGCTCGAAGCTGGATATGTTGGACTCTATCTCCCTGAGCGACTGCTCGAGCTTCTCGGTGCTTATTAGATCGGCATCAATCTCCTCTGACATTATGAACTTCTGCTGCTCGTTCTTTGTCTCCAGGGCCTGCATCTCCTCCTTGCTTATCTCCATAGGGGAGAGGAACATCTTCCCGACCTCGTAACTTATTTTGATAAGATTGCCTGACTCCAAAACCTTGGCCCAGCCTTCGACCACGCTCGGGGCTATTCCCAGTGTCGAGGCTATGCTGTTTAGGTCTATGCGGCCCTTTGAACGTATGAGCTCAAGCATCGTGTCTATGGTCGTCCTGGCTTCTGTATTGGGTTTTTGTTCCATCTGCAATGGCACCGATTATTATTCGTTACTTAGGCTTAAATACCTTTATAAGATGAGGTTTTAAGTTTTTCTTTTTTTAACGGATTCGATGCGTTTACAGACAGAGTGATTGCTGTTCAGAGTACGTTCCTATAGAACATTGAGAAGAACACGGCTATGAAAAGCATGAATACTATCTCTATAAGCATCCCTTTGATGCTTCCGGACAATGCGTAGTATGCGACACCCATAAGGGCAAGAATTACGCCCATTGAAGAAAAGTATATCTTCCTGCTCCACCTGAGCACCTTGCTCCCATCTAAGGGCATTATAGGCAGCATGTTGAAAAATGCAAGAAGTATGCTTATGAACATTACCAGGGCTGCTAGCATGTTCAGGTACGAATGGCCCGGGACTAAAAGGAATATTACGAAGAATACGGCAAACACCGCAAAGTTTGTCAACGGCCCTGCAAGCGAAGTGACGCCGTTCTGCTTTACAGTAAATGAGTTTGTATATATTACCGTTGCGCCGGGAATTCCGAAGAGAAATCCGAATAGGCTTGTTCCAAGAGTTATTATCAAGCCCATTTTTGATGTCTGGAAAGCAGCTATGGCGCCGTAGTGCTGGGCGACGTACTTGTGCATGAGCTCGTGAAGGACGAAGCTCAGCGTGACCGCCACGAATGCCATTGGCAGAAGAAATATTGCATCCCCTATTCTGCCTATGCCTCCGGCCAATGCTATGGCAAAAGCTACAGTAAGGGCAGCGTCGGCCATGGCGATCTGCTTTATCTCTTCGGTCTTTGTTATATTGGGCCTGAACTGCATAGGCTTAATTTATCGGCAAGGTATTAAAATACATGCGACAAAATAATATGCGATTAGCTCCATCGTCTAGTGGTCATGGCGCTCTGCCACCATAAAAGGACGGCGGCCTCTGGAGCCGTAAACGCCAGTTCGAATCTGGCTGGA
>JAKAUR010000036.1 GCA_021827665.1 Microcaldota archaeon | reverse complement strand
GAATATAACACGAATAGCATAATAATTTTATGCAAGATAATAATGATGCAAGGGCCCGTAGTCGATTGGTAAGACGTTCCCCTCACACGGGAAAGACACGGAGTTCGATTCTCCGCGGGCCCACTTTCGGTTTACGAGGAAGCACAGTTTGATTCTTATATCGCCGATATTCGCAATTTCAAGGACTGTCCCGAGTCTTATATCAAACCCGACTCCATATACGCCCAAAAGGCTCAGGAAGTCCAGAAAACGCTGGATTACAGGGCTAAGGTGCTCGAAACCGAGGTCAGCTGGCTCTCGAAGCTCGCCAATGACATAGCAAAGAAGGAAAGTATGGCAGATGAACTTAAGCTAGCGGTGAGCAAGGCTCTGAAGGCGCTGCAAAAAACGAAGGACCCATAGCTAGGCAAGCCCTAGAACTGGAAGGCAATAAGGTTATACTCTATTACAGGTGCGATCCAGCCATGTCTGGCCTACACAAGTTTATGGTTAATGACGTTATCAAAAAATTGGAAGAAAAAGGAATCAAATATGCTTTAGCGAAGCCTGGATAGGACAAGCTCGATATAATGACGGAGAATTTTGATGTTGAAATAGAAACTGGGCTGGCATGATTTAAATGGGTTGGAAGAGAAACTAGTCAACTCAAAGAAGAAAATTTATGAATAGTACCTAGCGAAACTGAAAAATGTCGTTATGGGGAGGCTACGATTTAGGTTCAGGCTCTATCTTCTGTAATCTACGTACTGTCTTGTCCGCACACGCCTTGGGATCCTTTCATATTATCCTCTTTGAAGTAGAATGAAGGTTATCTTAACGACTGTTTTATTCTCTCTAGATCTCTTAGAAGACGTATTGACTCTTGCATTTTCGATAAGCATTGTTCTTCAAAGTTTCTTTGCTTCGTTCTATCTCGTGGATGATCGCTTAAATTACGAGTGTTTTTAACTGCTTTCAAGTCAATTTTCATTGGTTCTTCGATTACCCTAACTCCTGCTGCCCCCATATTAAGTCTATCTATCTTCCTCTCAAAATCTAATTGGCTGAAATCTTGAGCGTTAATTGACGTTAATTTACCTTTATTAATCGCATACTTTCCGAGTTTTGTTACTGCATCTTCTAATAATTCACCACAATCCCTAACTGCATCTACCCTACCACCTTCGTTAAACTTCTTTATTGCGTTATCTATTTGTTTTTGCTCATTTAATCTTATACCCGGTGGTAAAACTACTCGGAGGTGGAATTCTACTGCATCTTGAAGAACACTCAAACCGCCATTATCATAATAGTAACGACCTACTCCTGTACTCTTGAATTTTTTCTCTTCGATAACTTGTATAGACGGATCCTCATCATCTTTGTATTTAGAAACACAAATCCAAATCTTTACTGGGCGCCGTTCAGCTAGGCATTTTTGAATAAAGTCAAACAAAGGCCCATCTATTGTATATTCTTGTTTTATCTCTACTATCTCGGTTATAGCAAAACGCTTTTCAAAGATTAAAGTAGGTCTATATTCATCAGCTTTTTGTATAGGTTGTTCTCTTTTCGCATGAAATCCATTTGCTTTATACTTTAAGATTAAAGCATCGGCAGCAGGCCATAATATCTCGCTAAGGTAACTAAATGGTGGAGTTTTAAGCATTTAATCCCTTAGTGTCTTATCTATACTAGATCTCAATTTCTGAAGTGCACTTTTAAATTCAGGTGTAAGTTGTTTTGATTGAACCTGTTCTAACCTTTCCACTAAAGACTCGCATTTTTGGATTAAGCTACGATCTTCATATGCCGTCTTCACAGACTCTTTATAAGTGTCTTCAATTGTTGCTTTTGGAGTGGAAATTAGATGACGAATAGCTTTAATTGCAACTTTTCTATTAGTTCCTGCTCTTTCGGCACGAGCAATCTTACTAATGTCTCTGTACTTTACAACGCTCTTTACAGTATCGCTCTTATATTTGTCAAGCATTGAGTCTATATATTTCTCTTCGTTAGTCTCTTGCAAGGCTTCTGGAACATATTTCTCAATTGTTTTGAATGATTTTTGGATTTCTATAATAAGATCTACAGAAATTTTCTGCTCGTGCTTAGGTTTTTCAAGTTCTGTAAATAGCAGTTCTCCATATTTCGAAGGTAGGTTGAGAAGGTCTAAATATCGTCTAATTCTGCTAACAGAAATACCAGTCAAAACTGCAAGCTCTTTATTACCGGTTTCTTTACCTTCCTTCCTTAAAGTTGCCATAATCTCTTTTAGCTTAATTGCAATGACGAGAGGATCCCATTCGACTCTTACATTATGAATATGAAACATCATTAGTACGTTTTCTAATTTAGTAGGTTCTGGATGAATTATAACTGGAACTTTAGCTAGGTTAAGCTTTTTAGCACAACGCCATCGTCTTTCACCATCGAGCAGTATAACTTTGTTCTCTTTATTACGATAAACTGTAAGTGGAACTTGAATTCCTGTGTTTTTAATAGATTCTAGTAAGTCATCCATTTCATTTTGACGGAAAATTAGCCTAGGATTCTCTGGATTAGGGTTTATTTCGTCTGGGGATATGCTATCCAATTCTCCTTGAGGTACCATATACTCACTTTTGTTAACATTATTAACAATACTTACAATTATACACCTTTCTAAGCAATATTTATAATGAGGATAGCTAAATTAAGTGTGAGGATTATCGTGCAAATTCCAACTTTCATTAAGTGGCTAGGCGGAAAAAGAAGACTCCTTGCTCAGATAGATCCATATTTACCTAATAATGTTGAACGTTACTTCGAACCTTTTCTTGGTGGCGGGGCCATGTTCTTTTATATTAAGCAGAAATATGACCCTAAGTATTCCATGCTATCTGACGTAAATGGAGATCTTATTGAGGCGTTTATAGCTGTTAGGGATAAACCAAGAGAACTTATTGAGAAGTTAGAATACTTCAATGAAAAGAATTCGGAAGGATTTTACTATAAGATTAGGGAGAAGTTCAATCAGAACAGAATAACAGGGATAATGAGAGTGGCTGCCTTCATCTACTTTACGAAGGCTTGCTTTAATGGTGTTTATAGGGTAAACAAAAAAGGCGAATTTAACGTTCCATACGGATATTATAAAAACCGAGAAATTTATAATAAAGAAGAAATTATGTTCGCGAGTCAACTTTTGCAGGGAGCAGATATTAGAGTGAAGGATTATAATGAGATTTTACAGCATGTTAAGAAGAACAATCTTATTTATCTAGATCCGTGTTACGATCCGCTTAAAAGAACAAGTTTCGTACATTATACAAAAGACAGATTTTCAATCCAAGATAGAACTAAGTTGTATGAGTTTATAATTAAAGCTAGAAGCAAAGGAGGAATGATAATCTTAAGTAATAACGATATAGTGGATGTTAAAAACTTATATTCTGCAAAGGGTTTCAATATCAATGTTGTTGAAGCCGCCAGATGTGTAAATGTTGATCCATGCGGCAGAGGAAGAATTAAAGAACTACTAATAACTAATTATTAGATGAAGGGAAGAGTAAGTTATAGGAAGCGTAATATAAAAGCACATTAAACAATATCGTTTGCGAACTGTCGTTTAATTGCTAAGGCCGGAGATTACAGTTTCATATAAAATATAAACACAGTATTACACTATATCAAATAATATCAAAGATAAATCAAATATTTAGCTGCCTGGACCGCGGGCCCACTTGTCCTTATTTTAATATGCTGCGCGACGTTGCACGGAAGCAATAATAATATGCACAAGGATAGTTGAAAGATGCCATGCAAATCATAAAACCGAAGAGGCTTAGCGAAGGTAACACCGTGGCCATAGTTTCGCCTTCATCTGGTGCTCCGGAGCGGTTTCCGCACATATACGAGCACGGGCTAGACATGATAAGAAAGCACCTCGGGCTCGAAGTTAAGGAGTACGATACCGCAAGGAAAAGCAGTGATTACCTTTACAGGCATCCGCGTGAAAGGGCAGAGGACATAAACAATGCCTTTGCTGACAAAGAGGTCAAAGCAATAATCGCGAGCATAGGCGGAGACGATTCGGTAAGAATATTGGATTACCTGGATATGAAAACCATAAAGAAGAATCCCAAGATAATAATGGGCTTGTCTGACTCGACCTCATTTTTGGATTATATACATCTCAGAACCGGGCTTATGACGTATTATGGACCTACGGTAATGGCCGGGTTTTCACAGACAGAAAGATTTCCGAGCACCTTTTTGGATATGATAAAAAGCCTGCTTTTCGAGCCGGAAGAGAGATACGAGTACAAAAGTTTCCCTTTTTGGTCGGACGGCTATCCTGAATGGGCGGAAAAGAGCAATACAGGAAAGATAAAGAAGAGGCACAAAAACGAAGGATGGCATTGGCTGCAGGGCAAGGGCATAGCGAAAGGCACACTTTTCGGAGGCTGCGCGGATGTGCTTGAATTCATGAAGGGAACGCACTTCTGGCCAAAAGATGATTTTTGGAATGGAAAGATATTGTTTTTGGAAACCTCAGAGGAAAAACCCCTCCCTGATACCGTAAAATATTGGGTGAGGAATTACGGCAGCCAAGGAATATTAGAAAGGATAGCTGCTTTGCTCATCGCCATACCATCAGGTTATTCTATGGAAGAAAAGGCAAGCATGGGGAAGAAGATACGCTCTGTCCTTGAATTTGAATTTGGGGTTGGCGACATACCATTGGTGACCAACATGGATTTCGGGCATACCGACCCAAAGCTAATCCTGCCGATAGGAGCGATGGCAGAAGTTGATACCCACAAAAAAAGATTCAGATTATTGGAAAAATCAGTCGAATAGATAACCGTTTACGGGTGCTGCTGGTGAAGATAGCTGCCCGAATAGCCACCGGAGCCCTTGACCTCCTCCAATACGATCTGGCATATCCTTATCCCTGGGATGAGCCTTAGCTTTACCTTGGACAGGTTCGCTATTTCGAGAACCACCCTTCCGTCGCTCCCGGGCTGCACGAATCCGCTGCTCACATGGACCAGAAGTCCGACCCTTGCGAATCTGGATCTTCCCTCTATCCTTCCCGAAACGGTTTTTGGGAGCCTTATTGATTCCTCGGTTATCCCGTTTATGAACTGGCCCGGGTTTAGGATTATGCCTTTGCTGCCGGCTTTAACCAGCTCGCTTATCAAACCGTGCTTGATCTCGTCCGAAACGTCTATTATGCCCTTGTGGCTTCGGAACACCCTGAATTCATTGCCAAGATGCAGGTCTATGGAGCCGGCCCCTATCTGCGCAAGCTCGAACGGGCTTATCTTAAGCTTTCCCGATTTTACCATTTTCATTATTTCCGATTTTGCAAGCACTGCCATCTTATCGCTCAGTCGGTTATATGCACTTTGGCGTTATAATACTGCATGAACATCTTTTCTATCGTTGCCTTCGCGTTTTCAATCTGCATCCCTATCTCGGCCTTGCGCTGAGCCACCGCAATCCTGCTTCTGTGCTCGGATTCTATGCTGGTGGCTTTCTTCCTTGTTTCGTACAGCCTGTTGCCGTAATCCTTCTCCTGCAGCTCTAGCTCTGCCTTCTGCTTCATAAGCGAGCTTGCTTCTGCGATTGCAGAATCTATCCCCGCATTTATCGCATCGTTTATCTGCTCTTGTATCTGTGCTGCGTTGTCTATCTTAATGCTGCCGTCCGAAACCTTTGCGCCCATGTCCTTGAGCATGGCTATGAATCCAACATATGACAATTCGCTGCCTATTCTCGAGATTGGCGACGACAATATGCTTGCAAGGCTGGTCTTGCTCGAGCTGGAATGGTCGTATTTCCTTGCTGCGCGCTCCAGGGGCTTCAGAACGAGTTCTATTTCAGACTTTATCGAATTGTACCTGTTTTCCACATGTAGGATTGAGCTTTTTACGGCGTTTAGCCCGCTTTCGATTTCACCCTTCTTTGCTTCCAACGATTCCCCGTTCGAATCCGATAGCGGTTCGGCTTCATCTACTGTGGATATTGATAGTTCGTTCTTCAATGAGATTGCCTTGGCTATCTCGTCCCTTAGCGCTATGTATGACCTAAAGCCCTGCTCGAACTTGTTGAGCTCGTACTCTAGGTCTTTGAGGTTTTTCTCAAGCAGCTGGAAGGGTTTCTTGAAGAGCTTCATCTCTTCTGAATAGCCCATAACTACGCCCTTGAAATTAGCATTGATTGAGAGCAATCGCGATATGAAATCAGCATAGGTTACCTGAACTCCCCTTATGTCCTCGTATTTTGTATCGTATTTTATCGACTCGAGCGCTTCGTTGAGCGAAGCTATGGAATTGTTCAGCGACTCTACGTATTTCGGCTTCTGGGCCTTTATGAAGCTTATGCTCACTCTGCCGGTGAACTCCTCGTCCGGATCCTTTTCTATCTTTGAAAATTTTTCAACAGAAGCGCTGAAACTGTCAAGCGCCGACGCTAGCCTTCCGAGTATTGGAGAGCATCGGTCTATTACCGGGCTAGATAGGGCTTCAAACTTCTCATTTAGGTAACCCTCGCACGAATCAAGCGCCAGGTCAACCTGTTTCGGTTCCTTGTTGAAAAACGACATCTTCAATGACCTTTATCCTCAGACTCGTAGAACACCCTGTGCCTTGGCTGCCCCTCGACGATGTCCTTTGCTGCCGAAGTGACGCTGTGGAAGGCTTCGCTCCTGACAAATCCCATGAAGCTTTCCATTCCATCCCATTCGCTGTATATCATGTACTCGCTTGGGTTGGAAACCTCCCTATATAGCTTTGCGAGCCTGAAACCTTCGCCCTTGGACAGGTATTCGACGACATCGTTGAACTTGGATTCGAATTCGCGCTCATGCCCTGGCTTTATTTTGTAATACAATCCTACGTTTATCATTTTCACCACAGATTTTATTCAAATTAAACAATTATAAGGTTTGTCAGGTCTTTAGCTTTTATTTTAAGAGCGATGTTGCGTGCTCGAATGGAAGAATCGATTAAAGATGCAGAATCCTTCTGGAATCGCTTCAGTATTTGTAAAATCCCTCCCCAGTCTTTTTGCCGAGCTTCTTCTGCAATACCAATTCTTCAAGCACAGCAGCTGGCTTGTATTTTTCGTCTTTCGTAGCCTCGTATATCGAGTTTGTTATGTCGAGGCAAACATCGAGCCCTATGAAATCGGCAAGCTCCAGCGGGCCCATGGGGTGCCTAAGGCCGAGCTTTACTATTGAGTCTATTCCCTCCTTTGTGGCCACGCGTTTTTCCAGGAGCAGCATAGCTTCGTTAAGCATCGGCATGAGTATGCTATTCGCTACAAAACCCGGATAATCTTTTACTTTTATAGGTGTCTTGCCGCACATTTCAGAAAGCTTAAATGCAATATCGATGGCCTTTTGCGAGGTTTTCTCGCCGGCTATGACTTCGACAGGTTTCATGATCGGGACAGGGTTGAAGAAATGCATGCCGACGAACATTTCGGGATTCGATAGACTATTGCCTAGAAGCGTTATGGATATTGATGAGGTGTTTGAAGCTATTAGCGAACCCTTCGCGTATTGCTCGCATTCCTTTAGGACGCTTATTTTAGATTCCAAAACCTCGGACACCGCTTCTATTACAACTGCAGAACCAGATATTTTATCGTATGAATGAGTAACTGTTAGCCTTGCAAGCATGCCCGCCCTGTCTGATTCGCTAAGCGAGCCCTTTTTCGCTGCTTTAGATATCCCGGAATTTACCAGATCCAAACCCTTCTTTGCCGATTCCTCACTTCTGCCGACAAGAACCACGTCAAAGCCTGACTGCAAAAACGCTTGTGCTATTCCAGTCCCCATAGTGCCAGGACCTATTACTGAAATCTTTTCTCCCATTCAATCCACCATGCTTATAACCATTGAAGCTGAGCCTCCACCGCCGTGGCATAAGGATATTATTCCCAATTGCTTTTTGCGCTTCTTCATTGCGTGTGCAAGAGTTGCGAGCAGCCTTGCGCCCGAAGCTCCGAGAGGATGGCCCAGGGCGGTGGCCCCTCCGTTAACGTTGAGCTTGCTCGTGTCTATTCCCATCTCTTTTACTACGCCTAGGACCTGGACGCAGAAGGCTTCGTTTATTTCTATCAAATCTATTTCGTCAAGCTTGTGCCCGGATTTTGAAAGGGCCTTATTCATTGAATCTTTTGGGGAAAGGCCGTACCACTGCGGGTCGATTCCTGCATCCGCGTAAGATTCGATTTTGGCAAGCGGCTTTAATCCAAGCTCCTTTATCTTTTTTCCGGAAACCACAATTGCAAATGCCGAGCCATCGCTGAGTTGGGAGGCATTTCCCGCAGTGACCGTGCCGTTATCTACGAATGCAGGCTTCAGTTTGGATAGGGCTCCCATGGTGGTATCCCTGCGTATTCCCTCGTCCGCATCAAAAATCCTGCCGTCATTCAGCTTTATTTTTACCAGCTCGTCATCGAACATCCTGGAATCTGTTGCGAGGGCCGCCTTCCTGTGGCTTTGCAGGGCAAATTCGTCCTGCTCTGCCCTGCTTATCGAATATTTGTCGCCTATCTTCTCTGCGATTGCGCCCATGTGCATGTCGGAATAGCAATCCCAGAGTCCTGTCTTTATCATTTCGTCCTCTAGCTCGAAGTTTCCGCCATCGGCGGTTTTAGAATACGCGTACGCCTCTGCAAGGCTTATGGTGCCAAGCTTTCTGAACTTTCTTAATCCTTTAATCGTGTGCGGCGCGTTTGACATGCTTTCCATGCCACCGGCTATGATTATGTCAGAGTTCCCTGCTTGTATGGATTCTGCGGCAAGCGATACCGCTTTTAGGCCCGAAGCGCATACCATGTTCACGTTAAGGGTAGGTATACTCTTTGGGAGCCCCGAATGCACAATGATCTGCTTGGCAGGATTTTGGCCTAGGCCAGCGGATAGAACGTTGCCCGCTATTATTCCATCAATATTTTCTTTAGATATTCCAGATTTTTCAGCCAATGCGGATACCACTTGCACTGCCAAATCCGTTGCAGTAAGTTCTGATAATCCGCCCAAAAATTTACCCACTGGGCTTCTAAGAATTTCCAATATGTATGCGTCTTCCATGCGTCACACCCATTAATCAAACTTAGGCTTCCTGTGCCCTAAGAAAGCCGAAATTCCCTCTTTTGCATCTCCTGAAATGAAGCAGTCTATGAAAGATTTTTTCTCTTCTACCGGGTCATAGCCAATCCCATGGTTCACTGCCCGTTTTGCATAGCCTATCGATTTTCCGCTTGCGGAAACCATAGTGCTGCATAGCTTTTCCGCTTCGGCCATTAGAGAGTCGCCGTTGGTTATTGAATCTATCAGGCCGATGTCCAAGGCTTCCTTTGCACTTATTGTCTTCCCTGTAAATATAAGCTCCCTGGCCTTCTGCAGCCCCACCAGAGTTGCAAGCCTGTAAGTCGCTCCGCCGCCAGGTATTATGCCAAGCTTGACTTCTGGCTGCCCGAATGTCGACTCAGGAGTGGCTATCCTGAAATCGCATACCATTGCAAGCTCGTTTCCTCCGCCGAGGCAGTGACCGCTTATGGCAGCAATTATTGGTTTCCCAGAAGCCCATATGCATTCGTATGTGGAATAGAAAAGTTCAAATGCATATTCCGCGTCCCTGACATCGCTTATTTCCGATAGATAGTTCACATCCGCGCCTGAGCAGAATGCTTTGCCTCCTGCGCCCGATATTATTATGCTTCTGCATGCTTCGTCAGAAGAGGCTTCGATTACAGCAGAGGAGAGAAGCTCAAGAGTTTCGGAATCAAGGGCATTGTGCTTCTCAGGCCTGTTTATCGTTATCTCAGTATACAAACCCTTATTTACTATTATTTTGCCCATATGATTGCCCCAATCGATTCTACACCCGAATAGACTAATCAATTAAGCGCTTATAAAACCCTACGCTTTACTTTGATTTGTGTTAGATTATGCATAAGCTGAATATCCTGCACCCAATACGTCAGACGCGATTTTCAGGTCCTGTATTTCGTCAGTACCTTCGTATATTCTTGCCACTCTGCTATCGAGGAAGAGCTGGCCTACTGGCGACATCAAGGAATAGCCGAAGCCTCCGTGGACCTGTACTGCCCTGTCTGCGGATTCAAAGGCGAGGCGCGAGGCTATGCGCTTCGCGAGAGCCGAATTTATGTCGGCGTTTTTAAGAAGGGCTTCATTATCTGGATTTTTGTCGTAGGCTTCTTTTTCTAGCACAGCTTTTAGCACTGGCCAGCGCGCCATCTCGAGGTTCTGGCGCATCGCGGAGATGTGCTGCTGTATGAGCTGGTGCTTTCCTATCTCCTTTCCATGCTGTATGCGCTCTTTAGCTCTTTTGATTGAAGCGGAAAGGGACGCCTCAATGACTCCTATGCATGCGGAACCTATGCCAAGGCGCCCGTTCAATAGCGCAGAGTATGCAATGTGCAGCCCTTTGCCTTCTGTGCCAATTATGTCCTCTTTTTCTACATGTACGTTCTCAAAATCGAGCATGGCCGTATCGGAAGTGAACAAACCTATCTTTTCCTTCAAGACGGTCCCTACGCTGAACCCCTCAGACTTGGAATTTATTATGAATGACGTAATCCCGTTTCCATCCTTAGATTTTGCGAAAAGTATCATGTGGTCACATATGGAGCCGTTGGTTATGAGGTACTTGGTGCCGTTTATCACATATCCGGAGCCCTCTTTTGTGTATGTAGTGCTCATCATATTAGGGTCGCTGCCTGCTTCCGGTTCCGTAAGGCAGAAGGAGAATATAGAGTCCCCGGATGCCATTGGCTTAAGATGCTTAAGCTTCTGCTCGTCGCTGCCCCATCTCGATATTATATTGGCAGCTATAAAAGTCTGGACGTCGTAGAGAGTGGCGAAACCCAATCCTAGCTGGCCCAGCCTCATCTGTACAAGGGAATGGACCATTGGACTGAGACCGAGACCGCCGTATTCCACAGGTATAGGTATCCCAAAAAGTCCGTGTTTTTTTGCCACTGGAATGGCTTCCGTATTGAACTCGTGGTTCATGTAGTGCTCGTATTCTGGCATGACGAGCTCTTCTGCAGCGGCATCCGCCTCTTTAAGCACCTTTAGCTCCGTTTCTGAAAGTTTAGTGATGCTTGATGCATATCGTATATCCTCTTCAAACTCCTTATTCATCCCTTTACCCTTTTGTATCTCATAAGTAATGCTTGGCCAGCTCAACGTAAGCTTTCCAGTTTCTTGTTATCCTTTTTTTATGCGCTTCGGTGACTTTTGATTTTGCCGTACCGGGAACACCCATCACTATGCTGCCGTCAGGTATTATGGTTCCTTCGGTCACTACAGCTCCCGCCGCTATTATGCACCAGTTGCCAACCTTCGCGCCCTCTAGGACCATGCTCCCCATCCCTATCAGGCAGTTGTCCCCTATGGTGCATCCGTGTATTATAGCAGCATGCCCTATCGTCACGTTACTGCCGACTATGGTTGGAAATTTATCTGCAGTACCATGCATTACGGAATTGTCCTGTACGCTTACATTATCCCCTATCCTTATGTAGTGCATGTCTCCACGTAGCACCGCACCATACCATACGCTTGAAGAGTTTCCTATCTTAACGTCACCGATTAGCGTTGCGGTTTCGGCCACGAACGTGCCCTTCCCGACTTTTGGTTTTTTGCCATCGAAAGGCACCATTGCCATTATATCACTTGTACGCTCCGTAATCCTTGCCCAACAGCTCTGAGGCTATTTTCAGGTCCTGTATCTCATCTGTTCCTTCATATATGCGCGCAACCCTGCTGTCGAGGAAGAGCTGACCCACGGGAGACATTAGGGAATAACCGAAGCCTCCGTGGACCTGTACTGCCCTGTCTGCGGATTCAAAGGCGAGGCGCGAGGCTATGCGCTTCGCGAGAGAAACTCTCAATTCCACCTCTTCCATTAGTTCTTTGTTATCTGGATTTGCCTCGTATTCAGCCTTTCTTAGCGCGGCAAAATAAGTCGGCCAGCGCGCCATCTCGAGGTTCTGGCGCATCGCGGAGATGTGCTGCTGTATGAGCTGGTGCTTTCCTATCTCCTTCCCGTGCTGTATGCGCTCCTTGGCCCTTTTGATGGAAGCGTTCAATGAACCCTCTATGACGCCGACACAGCCTGCGGCAACGCCAAGCCTGGCATTGAGGAGCGCAGAGTACGCCACATTCATCCCTTTGCCTTCTGGGCCTAGAAGCGCAGATTCTGGAACTTCCACATCAGAAAAATCAAGCATACCCGTATCTGAGGTGAATAGGCCTATCTTCTCCTTTAGCTGCGTGCGTGAAACCCCTTCTGCATGAGCATCTGTTATGAATGCGCTTATCTCGTGCTCGTTTTCCGATGACCTTGCAAATATTATTATGTAATCGGCTATTGTGCCATTGGATATAAGATACTTGGTTCCGTTTATGACGTAGCCCGAGCCTGATTTTTTGTATTCAGTCTTGAGGGAGGCAGGGTCGCTTCCGGCTTCAGGCTCAGTTAAACCGAATGCATACACTTTCTCGTTCCTGACATTTTTCGGTAGGTGCTCCTTTTTCTGTTCTTCGGTTCCCCATCTCTGTATTGTCTGCGCGCATAGGAATACTTGTACGTTGACGAAGCTTGAAAGACCCATGCCAAGCTGGCCTAGCCTTTCCTTTACCAGCGTTGAAATTATGGGCTCCATTCCAAGCCCGCCGTATTCCTTCTTTATAGGTATGCCGATGAGATTGTGCTTCGCCAGGATTTTCGGTCCTTCTGGGTCGAACTCATGATTCATGTAATGCTCATATTCAGGCATTACTAGCTCCTCTGCAGCCGCGTCGGCCTCTTCGAATACGCGCATTTCCTCATCGCTGAAGCTGCGCATAGCCCCAACGTCCCTTATTGACCTTTCAAATGTCCCTTCCATTTCAAGCACCGTTGTTCCCAAGCTTTGCTTTTAGGTTCGAAGCTATCTCTTCCACTTTCTCATCCGTTATCTTTCTTATTATCGACTCGTTTACACCGCTTATTATCCCCTTGAATTCAGCCTTTGCGTTCCAAGCGACCCGAGAGTCCGATGGCCCAATTCCAGCGACGCTTAGCTTTATGGTTATGCTTACCTCGCTGCCGAGCCCCCTGCCGCTTATTGAGTACTGCACGTAATCTTCCTTGGACTCTGTAGTGCCGGAAAGCTTGAAAGGTCCTCTGACCATGCTTATGCCAACATTTACCACTATTGAAAAATGAGTATCGTCCAATCTCTTGAAATCCTTGGAATCCGGTATGCATGAAGCCACCAGTTCAGTATTCGAGATCAGCTCTTTTACTTCTTCAGGGGCTGCATCTAAGTCCATAGTCCCGCTGAATTCAGTCTGCATGATTACCCTTGCCTAAAAAACTTAATAGCCTTTCCGCATGACTCTTCCACCGATGTGAATGCACTTATCTGAGGGCAGCCTAATATCAAAAGGGTTAAATTATTAGCTCATGAAATAGATATGCTTTTTTCGCTGCGATCGTAGTCTAGCCTGGTAGGACGTTGCCTTGCCAAGGCAGAGGCCCGGGTTCAAATCCCGGCGGTCGCATCTTACGGTAATCCGATGCCAGCATATGTATTTGACCATGGGGCAATTAAAGCAGACCTGGCAAAGCCATCTCTTTTTGAATTGTTAAAAAGCAAGCTATATACAGCCGATTCGGAGGTTATGCAATACGCCAAAAGGTAGAATGATGGAGGAAGGAAGCATATTGATAAAGGGGGCGAAGGTTCTGCTTGAGGACCTGCGCGAAGCAGATGCGGACATATTGATTGAGAACGGCCATATAATCAAGATTGGAAAAATAAATGGAAAGGCGGAAACCGTAATTAACGCAAAGGCCGAAGGACTTGTTGCAGTCCCGGGATTGATCAATACACACGCGCACATAGCTATGAGCCCGCTGAAAGGAATGGTAGACGGTCTAGGCCTGGAAAATTTTCTGAAGGAAACCTCTGCATTCGACGCGAAGAACAGCCCTGACATGATATATAATTCTGCCATTTTGGGAATCGCGGAGATGATAAGGAACGGAATCACAGATTTCGTTGATTTCTATTACGGCGAGGATGCTGTTGCAAAAGCCGTCGAAGATATGGACTACCAGGGAAATTTGGCTTGGGTAGTCCTTGACAATGACAAAACCACCCAGAAAGGTGATCCTATTTCCAATGCCGAGCGCTTCATAAGAAGCAACAAGCGCAACGGAGTAAACCCAATGATTTCGATACAGGGAGTCTACGCAGCATCGAAGGAGACGATAGAATCCGCATACGGATTGGCCGAGGAATACGATAAGAATGTTACCATGCACATAGCAGAGACCAAATTCGAGGTTGATGAGCACAAGAACAAATACGGAATGACTCCTGTCGAATGGCTGCATAAATATGGCTTCATAAACAAAAGGCTTCTCGCCGTCCACTGCGTATGGTTGAATAAAAAAGAGATTGGAATGATTTCTGATTCTGGAGCCGTATCGTACAACCCCACAAGCAACATGAAGCTGGGCTCTGGAATCCCGCCGATATACGAAATGCATGAGCGAGGTGCAAGAATAACCTTCGGGACTGACAGCGTCGCGAGCAACAACTCTCTGGACCTCTTTGAAGAGATGAAGTATGGCACATTGCTGCAGTGCGTCAGGCTTAATGACCCGAACGCAATCACAGCAAAAGACGCATTTGGATTTGCAACACTAAATGCGGCAAACTTTCTTTACAGGAAAATGGATTACGGGATAAAGGAGGGAGCCAAAGCGGATATTGTACTTCTAAGGAAATCGGTAAACATGGCAGGAAGCAACATCGTAAACGATATAGTATATTCGGCAAATCCGTCCAACGTAGCTGCGACCATAGCCAATGGGAAGCTGCTTTATAAGGATGGATTCAATGAGAGGATTGGCAAAGTCATAAATAGGGCTTCGAGATACATTTCGGAAAGCCGGAAGTAGGGTTTGCGGCCCGTGAGGTTGCAAAAGTAATTTATATATTGTTTGGGTATTTAGTGTGCTTTTATCTCTGTGGCGGAGTAGCTCAGCCTGGTTAGAGCGCTAGACTCATATGCATAGCATTATGAGTGATGAGCAATTATTGCGATGACGAGAAATCTAGAGGCCGTGGGTTCAAACCCCACCCCCGCCAAAATTTTCCTATTCCTTCAGCGATTCCTTCCTTGAGATCGCTTCTATGCTCCTGCTCGCTATGGCAAGATTGCAGGAATCGTGAAGCCTGTCCCAAGCCTCGCATTTTTTGGCGAGCTCCTCGCTCTCGTAATGCAGCATGCACATCTCGCACATGTATGCTCCGAAATCCGAATCATATATGACCATGCTGACATCTCATATCGGAAAATCCTTCGGAAGCTTCAAACGCAGCGAAATGTATTCTTCAGAATCTCCATATTCCTTCTTTATCCTTTCAAGCATTGGCTTTACTTTTCCGTCCGTGAGTCCGCGAGCTCTGGCCACCATGTGCACAGTATGCCCGAAATCCGCATGACACGTGTTGTAGCAGTTGGCCATGCCGTGCATCAACTCGTTTTCCCTTTCGTCCATCCCATCACGCAACATAGGGCGGCGGGCCGTAGCCCCCTTTCTGTTTTAGGCAGCATTTGACTGAGCGGCTCAAAGGCCTTGCATACTCACAGCATTTGCATCGGCGCGTTTCATCGGCATCGTTGCGCTCGTAGTGTCATCGCTTTATGCAGCGTAGCCGTTCGTTTCTATTCCGAATAGGGCCTTAAGCCCTTTAATGCTCTGTATGAGGGGAGCTTCCTCCTTTCGGTAAGCTGCCCGCCCGCCGCCGCTATAGTATACACTGCAATTTAAGTAATAAATCCCTTTCGCAAGAGTGGCCAACCTACGTAGCAGTATTAGCCGTGCTTATTATTCCAGATATGGAATTTGCGGTCGAAACGCTGTGGGTGCTTCCTGCGAAGAAACCGTATATGTCGGAAAGAAATTTCAGGCTGTAGTTTATGCTGAACTCGCCAGTCTTGAAGAAGTAATATGTGGTTGACAGCAGTATGAGCAGTATTACGACTACGAATAGTCCGGCTATCGCGTACTTGAAGAATTTGTAGAAAAGGAATATGCATATTACTATCAGCACTATTCCGACTATTGCCCTGTATGCCAGCGGCACTGCCGTAGTTTGGTTTGCCACGCTCGAATTTATTATCGAGGAGAATACCAGAGCAAGGACTGCGAGATTGGCTAGAGCGCCGGCATACTTCATAGAATCACGTTTATATTTTATTGGAACGCAAGCTTTATATCTGATTCCTCAACTGTCTTGCGCTTCGCATGGCTGCAGAACTTCACCGATTTCTTTGCAACGCCGAAGGCGAACTTGTTGAGCGAGTCCTGAAACGATTTTATTGCGGAATCGCTGACGCGCTCTGCGCCCGCATCCTTGAGCATCTTTTTTATTTTTGATTTTGATATGTACACACATACACCGTGTTTATACATTTCATGACAGCGTTTATATAAATGACGCTCATTCATCAAATGTCAGGTCCAATTTCGGCTTGAATTCGTCCTTTAATATCGAGAGGATTACCTGATCCTGCGGCCCGGCATTGGTTATTGCTGCATTCCTTAGTATTCCCTCCTTCTTCATCCCGAGGGATTCCATAAGCATCAGGGATTTGGAATTGCTTTTTAAAGCTGTAGCGTAGACCCTTATCAGGCCCAGCTTGAAGAAGCAGAACCCGATGAGCATTGAAAGCGCTGCCTTTGTATAGCCCCTGCCGCGATATTTTTCGCCTGTCCAGAAGCCCATTTCGGCACTCAGTGCATGCATGTTCACGTTTCTTATCCCCACCATTCCGACGGGGGAATCCACTTCTTTTGGAATTACCTCGAAGTTGTACCCGATGCCCATGCTGTAAGCAGAAATTGCAGCGTCTATCATTTCAAAGGCGTCCTTTTCGGTATACGGATGCGGGAATTCGCCTATAGACCCGACGTTTTCCGCTATATCCTTCGAATTGGCGATTTCGGCAAGCGCCCTCGCATGCTCGTATTGAGGCATTATGAGGGCGACGCCAAGCTCCGCAGATTTTATTGAGAGCATCTATCCACCATATTTAAAGCTTGGCAGACAAATTTAAAATACGCATCTGAAATGCTTTGAGTGGGTTTTGTTTTATGGCACAGGGTGAAGCTGTCAACATAAGCGAGATAGAGGGTGCAAAGCTCAACAGGAAGCACATACGAATAATGCTGATATCAGGCATGAGCTTTTTCACCGATGCCTACGACCTTTTCGTCATAGGGGTCGTTCTTCTCATGGTAAGGGGGTTATTTGACCTTAGCGCATTGCAGTTAGGCATGCTTGCAAGCATTGCCCTTTTCGGAGCCGCGATAGGGCCAATAATATTCGGATACATAGGAGACAAGATAGGAAGAAAGTACACATATTGGATAACGATAATAATACTCATAATAGGCGCGATAGGGTCGGCATTCTCCACGGGCTTCATAGTGCTCTTTGTATGGCGCTTCATATTGGGAATCGGGATAGGGGGAGATTATCCGCTAAGCGCTACAATAGTCGCGGAATACGCCAACAAGAACGACAGGGGCAAGCTTGTGGCCTCGACATTCGCGATGCAGGGATTCGGAATAATAGCCGGAGCCTTGATAGCAGTAGTTCTGCTTTTTGCGCACGTACCAATACAGCTGGCGTGGCGCCTGCTCTTGGGATTCGGAGCAATCCCCACTCTGACAATACTTTATGCCCGCACAAAGCTTGGAGAAACCCCGTGGTACAGCTTGTATACCGCAAATAACGGCAGCAAGAAGGAATTGAAGAACAAGAGCTATTCCATAAAGCCCAGAGAGCTGCTCGCAAAGAACTGGAAGTACATGGTCGGGACATCAGTAGCATGGTTCCTTCTGGACGTTTCCTATTACGGCACATCTATATTCACACCGTACTTCACAACGTTCCTTGGTTATACCGGGATATTCGGGCCTACGCTGGCATCGGCGCTCCTTCTGGTAATTGCTGCAGTCCCGGGATACTGGGTGGCCGTAGCACTCATAGACAGGGAAGGAAGGAAACCCATACAGGCAATAGGCTTCCTGGCAATGGGAATAAGCTTCATAGTGCTTGCGCTTGTTGGAAGCTATTTGCTCTCGATAATCCCTCTGGCGTTTTTCGTCATTTACGGATTGACTTTCTTCTTCTCCAATTACGGCCCCAACACCACGACGTACGTTTACCCGGCCGAGCTTTACCCCACGCAGTACAGGGCCAGGGGCCATGGGATAGCTTCGATGTCCGGAAAGCTCGGCGCTGCATTGTCTACCCTGGCATTCCCGGTCATACTGGCCCAGCTGGGAAAGTATGCGCTGCTTGGAGGGCTCGGCATTCTTGCCCTCGTCGGGTTCGTGGTAACGATGGTACTGCTGCCTGAAACGAAACGTAAATCGCTTTCTGAAACCTCTAGGGAAAACGAGATATTCTTGATAACGAGGACGTTGGGAAACGAGTTCGAGCAGCTGGTAGGGCACATAGACAAGGGCTTTTCCTACATAGACGACAGGCTGAGCTCGAAGATGGGCAACAAGAAGTTTTTCGATTTGGTGAAGGGCGAAGAGCATGAAGCAGACTTAGTAGTACACGACATACTTGACTACATAGCAAATTACGGGGCAAGCAGCATATCGTACAGGGACGTTTCACACCTAGCTGAAAGGCTTGATGACATAATGGACGGGATAGAGGCCATAGGATCAAGGTTCATGATATACGAAATAAAGGATTTGGAAAGAGACATGCTCGAAATGGAAAACGTAACCGAAAAATGCTTCGCGCTCCTCAAGGACAGCATATCGGTCCTCAACGACCTTAGCGCCGAGGAGATAGTTGAAAAGATACGCAGCAATGCCATAAAAGCCTCGAAATACGAGAACGACGCGGACCAGATACTTAGGTCATCGCTCAAAAGGATAATGCAAGAGACCGACATAAAGAGGATAATAAAGTACAAAGAAATTTACGAGCACATGGAAATGCTTAGCGACAGGTGCATGGATTCTATAGACGTCATAAACGACGTAGTGATACGCTACAGGTACCTGACGCGCGAAAGGAAATGAAACGATGGTACAACCTTATGGCAGGACTATCGAGAACAGGAACATGAGGAAGCCAACCGCCACCATTATCGCAGTATATTCCAGCTTGAGCCCGGCGTATTTTGACAGGAGCCCTGCTGCGCTTATCACCATGAACGCAAGGAAAAATATCGGATAACGGTATTTTGAAGGCAATATCTTTTTCATTGTTACCATCGTTCGGTTTTTCATATGTGCGCTATGTGCAGCAGCGTCACGTCAAGAGGTATTCCTGCCGAGAGCGCCCTTATATACAGGTCAACGAACACGAACAGTATCAGGCTCGTCCATGCCAGAGCTTCGTGATGGGCGTTGAATTTGGACTGAAGGTTGAAGAAGGAATTCTTCTGCTTTCCCGCGAACCTGCAACCGTAGCAGTCCATTCTTCCTCCGGTCAGGTGGCGCACGGCGTGGCATGAGAAGACCCACAGCGTGACCATTATGGCGTTTGCCAGAAGTATTAGGCTGGCAAGCCTTATTATCAGGCCCCCTCCGAACGTTATGGAGAGATAAAAATCATAGAAGAAAAAAGGCAGTATGGCAACGCCGAAGTACATGAAATACCTGTGCAGGTTCTCCACCCTGAAGAACTTTGTCTCGCCAGTATAGTCCCTCAAAGCCGAATCGCCCCTGTTGTCCAGGGCACACGATACGGGATGCTTGAATACATGCCTGTGATAATCCTTCCTGTATGCGTAGCACGTGAGCCTGAACAGCCCTACGAAAGGCAGCACCAGTATCGTAGGCGAATAGAATGGGTCTATTATGCCTTGGTATGGCTTGACAGGAAACTCGAGCATCATCACTATGGTAAAGGCTATGAGGAACACGAAAGAATAGAACCTCCAGTTCGGCTCTATGAATTCCGAAGGCAGTACATTATGCAGAGATTTGTAGATTCCCACTCAATCAGCCTTTGGCTTCTTCGCCATTTTCTTTAGGAACATTGCTATTGGATCATAGTAGTTGTCCACGGCCCTTTCCTTCTCCTGTATTATCGCATTGTCTGTTATCTTTATGTGCTCTGGACATACCTCCTGGCAGCACTTTGTTATGTTGCAGTATCCTAGCCCGCCCTCCTTGTTAAGATATTTGGACCTGTCGACGGTATCCATTGGATGCATGTCCAATGATGCCGCCTTTATTACGTGGCGCGGGCCAACGTAATCCTTCTTGTGCTCCCTTACAACGTGGCAAACGTCCATGCAGAGGAAGCATTCTATGCACGTCCTGAATTCCTTGGTCCTGTCTACGTCCATCTGCGGGATTATCCACGGGCTTTCAAGGCCTTCTCTCGGCGTGAATCCGGGAATCTTGCGGTCCGTTTCGAAGTTTTCTGAAACGTCTGTTACCAGATCCTTAACCAGCGGAAATGCGGCCATCGGAGCAACTTTTATCTTGTCTCCTAGGATATCTATCCTTGTCTTGCACATGAGCGCGGGCCTGTTGTTTATCTCGGCCGCGCACGAACCGCATCTTGCGGCCTTGCAGTTCCACCTAACTGCCAAAGTAGTGTCCATGTTTTCCGTGACATAATTTACTGCATCGAGTACTACCATTCCCTCTTTTATTGGAACTTCATAGTCTACGAATTTGCCCTCCTCGCCGGATGCTGGATCCTTCCTGAATATGCTTATGGTGATTTTATCCTTCATTGATACACCTCGGGCTTTACGAGCTTTTTGAGTTCTTCTGGCATTTCCCTGAGCGCCGCAGTAGTGAGCATCATGTTTCCGTCTGCGCCTTTGCTGCATATTATGTTCTTCAGCCATTCCCTCGACTTCTTGGGATAGTCGCTTCTCGTGTGTGCTCCCCTGCTTTCCTTGCGCATTATTGCGCTTCTTACTATGGCTTCCGTGGCTATGAGCATGTTGCCAAGCTCCAGGCATGCAAGCAGGCCCTTGTTGTATACCAACTGGCCAGATACGCCGACATCCTTGAACTGCGATTTTATCGATTCTATGGTTTCAAGCGCTTCCTGGAGGTCCTTCTCGTTCCTCATGATGCCCACATTGCTCGACATCTTTTCGCGCAGCTGCTCTATGAGAACGTTAGGGTTTTTTCCTCCGGCCTTTATGAAAGCTTTTATCCCCTTTATGGCAGACATTACGTCTGCATCCTTCACTTTTACGAGTTTGGCCTTCTTTACGTATTCGCTGGCTGCCTCCCCCGTGCGCTTGCCGAAAACTAGTATGTCTGCCAGGGAGTTGCCGCCAAGCCTGTTCGCTCCGTGCAGTCCGGATGCCACTTCTCCCGCGGAGAAGACGCCCTTTACGTTGGTCGCACCAGTTTCTGCGTCGACCCTTATTCCCCCCATTTGATAGTGCACCGTAGGCCCGACTTCCATTTTTTCCTTGGTTATGTCGACACCTGCGAACTCCTTGAATTGCGAGTACATTCCGGGAAGCTTCTTTTTTATGAAGTCCGCGCCCTTCTGGCTTATGTCCAGATAAACGCCGCCGTGCTCCGTTCCTCTCCCGGCCTGTATTTCGTAATATATTGATCGCGCTACGACGTCTCTTGCGTCCAGTTCCTTCTTTTCAGGCGAATACCTAAGCATAAAGCGCTCCCCTTTGGTGTTTGTGAGTATGCCGCCTTCTCCGCGCACGCCTTCCGTAACCAGAAGCCCTGCAACACCGGGAGGATACACCATTCCCGTAGGATGAAACTGTATCATTTCCATGTCCTGCAGCTCTACGCCTATGTTATATGCAAGGCCAAGACCGTCGCCTGTTGATTCCCACGAATTTGAAGTTATCTTGAAAACTCTGCCGCATCCTCCAGTTGATATTATGAGCGCTTTCGCCTTGAAAAGATAGAATTTGCCCTCTCGCATGGAGAGCCCTAGAGCACCTGAGAACGAATCTCCGTCCTTGAAAAGCTTGGTGATGTATATCTCGTCCATCACCTTTACGTTCTTGTGTATTACCTGGTCCTCCAGCGTCCTTATTATTTCGAGCCCTGTTTTGTCGCCCACGTGGCAGAGCCTCCTGTAGGTATGGCCACCAAAGGCCCTCTGCATTATCTTGCCTTCGTTAGTCCTGTCGAATATCGCTCCGAAACGCTCGAGCTCAAAGACCCTTTCAGGGGCTTCTTTTGCCAGAAGCTCGGCCATTCGCCAATTCGAAAGATAAACGCCCTCCACTATTGTGTCGGAGAAATGGACCTTCCAATTGTCCGCAGAATCCACGTTCCCCACGGAAGCCGCGATACCGCCCTCGGCCATCACGGTATGGGCTTTGCCAAGCACAGATTTCGATATTATTACTACATTTGCGCCGTTTGAAAGGGCAGATAGCGCGGCGCGCATTCCGGCGCCGCCTGCACCTATTATAAGTATGTCTGATTCGACAACCTCATATTCCGCCAAAATATTACCCTGAGCCAATTACACATTTGAGATAAAAAGAAATATAAACGTGATTTGAATTCGCTTATAAAATAATGTAGTTCAGGCCGGCGCATTTTCAGAAAAGCGTTTAAGGTGTATTTTGCAATCATTAATGCTGGTGTTGTCATGAGTTATAGGACCGAGAAGGACGTTTTGGGGAGCGTGAGGATAGATTCGAAGGCTTATTATGGCTCCGAGACCGAAAGGGCAAGGATGAATTTCCAGATATCCGGAATAAGGGTGCAGGAGGAATTCGTAAAGTCCTACGCAACGCTCAAGCGTGCAGCCGCTTATTCCAACATGAAGGTTGGAAAACTCGACAAGAAGAGAGCCGATGCAATAATGAAAGCCTCAGAGCACGTAGCCTCGGGCCAGCTTGCAGACCAGTTCGTTCTCGACGTGTTCCAAGCAGGCGCAGGTACGAGCACAAACATGAACGTCAACGAGGTCATAGCCAACAAGGCGATAGAGATCCTTGGAGGCAAGAAGGGAGATTACAAGATCGTGCATCCGAACGACCATGTAAACATGTCGCAGTCGACAAACGATACGTATCACTGCGTGATAAGGATATCGGCTTACGATTACATAAGCAAGTGGCTGATTCCCGCGCTTGATAACATTGAAAAAAGCCTTTCGTCAAAATCCAGGGAATTTTCGCAAATATACAAGATAGGAAGGACGCACCTGCAGGATGCAGTGCCGATGACATTGGGGCAGGAGTTTTCAGGCTGGGCCGGATCCGTTGAGCACGTGCGCGATGAGCTTTCCAAAGCCTTAAGCTCAATGCTGGAGCTCCCGCTTGGAGGCACGGCAGTAGGCACAGGATTGAACACGCCGAAAGGCTATTCAGAATACGCCATAGCTGAGCTCAACAGGCTGACAGGACACAAGTTCAAAAAATCCGCAAACATGTTTGCCACGATGCAGAGCGAGCATGCAGAGCTGGAGGTGGCAAACGCGCTTGAGGATGTTGCAATAGCACTAAACAGAATAGCCAACGATGTCAGATTGCTGGGATCCGGGCCCCGTGCTGGACTAAACGAGCTCGTATTGCCTGCAGTGCAGCCTGGCTCTTCGATAATGCCCGGCAAGATAAACCCCAGCATGGCCGAGATGTTGAACATGGTGTGCTTCAACGTGATGGGAAGCATGCATACAGTTAGAGAGGCGGCCAACTCCGGGCAGCTGGAGCTGAACGTTTTCATGCCGGTGATAGCGTACAACATTCTTTTTTCCGTGAAGATACTGTCAAATGGCATCAACGCTTTCGATTCCAGGTGCATAATAGGCATAAGGCCAAACGAGAGAGAGATTGAGAAAAACCTGGAGATGGACACCTCTTTGGTAACCGCGCTCAGCCCCTACATAGGCTATGCCAAGGCCGCGGAGATAGCAGTCAAGGCTTACGACGAAGGAAAGAGCGTTAAGCAGGTGTGCATTGAAATGGGCATAATGGAAAAGGATAAGCTTGAAAGCATACTGGACCCTAAGAATCAGTCAAAGAAAGGAAAAAAAAAA
>JAKAUR010000031.1 GCA_021827665.1 Microcaldota archaeon | reverse complement strand
TCCGATCTGACGACATAGACGAAAACATATTCAACGAGCAGAGCGAATCCAATCCGCTTATAGAGGACTTGGAGGTGGCTCTCAGCATGAAGAGGGAAAACCTCAACCTGAACGCAAACAGGAAGGGGGTGCTAACCGGCAACATGAGGGTCCTTGACAGCTTCGGCGACGAGAAGACAGAGATAGACACCGGCAAGATGGGCAGGAGCGGCTGGGCAATACCGAGCGACGTGGACAATGACATAGAGTTCGTGGACGTCAAGGCGAAATACGTGATAGTTGTAGAGAAGGACGCGCTTTGGCAGAGGCTGAACGAGGACGGATTCTGGAAAAAGGAAAACGCAATACTCATAAGCCCGCAGGGGCAGGCGGCCAGGGGCACAAGGAGGATAATAAGGAAGCTCGCGGACATGGGATTGCCTGTTTACGTATTCAACGACGGAGACGCATGGGGCTGGTACATATACTGGACGATAAAGACCGGAAGCATGAACCTTGCGTACATAGGCAGGGACATAGCTACCCCTGAAGCAAGATTCATAGGAGTGACTATGTCGGACCTCGAAAGGTACGAGTTCCTGAAGAGCATGACCATGCGCGCAACCGAAGTAGACCTGAAGAGGGCGCAGGAGATGCTAAACTACCCTTGGATAAACAGGCACAAGGAGTGGGTCAAGGAGCTTAAAGAGGTGCTCAAGACCAAGAAGAAGCTCGAGCAGGACACGCTGCAGGGCCCTAGGCTTACGTTCGTAGACGATTACATAAGGGAGAAGATAAAGAACAAGGAGTTCATGCCGTAAACTACGCCGTATCTGCGCACTATTATTCTTCGCTGATCCACGCTGCCCAAAGTTCCTCTTTTATATATGGCGCAGTGTGCTTGTTTTGTCGCAGGTTTTGCATCAGAAGCTTTACCTCCGTGTAGCTAGCGTGGACTGCAGCGTTTTTCCTTACGTTTTTTATCCCGTCAAGCATGCCTGAACCGATTGCATTAAGTATCGCTTCGTTTTTGCCTGAAGACGATTCGTGCATTAGGTCAAGAAACACGTTGCTCTTAAGCGCGGTTTCCGAACCATTGTCAGACATAAGCCATTCCATGGCTTCGGTCACCAGATTATAAAAAACCTGTTCGTGCGCTTTTATTGCCGGATTTGCCAGAATGCTGCTGAATGGGGTATTGAACGTAATGTCAGCTTCCCACTCCTTAGGCCCCGCATAGGATATCTTGCCTTCGTCTATCAGCTCCTCCAGCCTGGGATCGATTTTCCTTTTTTCCGTGTACCTGAAAAAGCGCGCCGAATTCTCCAAATCGCTTAAAAATGCTTTCATTACCTTGGAGAGCTCCTGGAATTTTTCGCTTCCGTCAGCAACCCCTATGAGGAACGAAAGCGTTGCGAACTTGCTCTCGGATCCTGTATTGCTACTGCTCGCATCGTCTTCTTTTTTATTGTCCTTGCGGTTGTCCATGCGCCTGCACCTTATAAGCCAATAGATTGGCTTTAGATATATTTATGCTTTTGGTGCGGCAGGCTCCGGCCATGAAATACGGATAAAAGAGAATGGCTATACTACATTCAGGGTCGCTTTTTTCTTTACTGCGTTGAGGACATGGCCGTAGTCTCTATAGTGCGAGATTGTCGTTATTGCAACAGTGTACTCGCCGGGATCGGCGTTCATAGTGTTGTATATGTCCAGCCTCATCTCGCGCTCCTCCAGAGGCTTGAGCTCACCGAGCCTGAGCTCCTTCTGCTTCTGCATTCCCATGTCGTCGAATCCGAGCTGGTTCGGCAGCTCCATGACGACAGACGTAAGGAGCACCTCCTTCGTGGCGTTTTTCACCTTCAGGAACATTGAAACCTGGCTTTTCCTGCTCGAATAGAGCTTGTACGGAACGAACTCCGTGCTTATCCTGTAAGGTATGGAGCGCGTCAGCTCCGACGCAGCGTCCTTTTTGCCAAATATGTTGAAGAGTGCCATTTGATCGCCTTTCAAATGTTAAAAATATTTCCACAATTACACTTATATATGTTCTTGTCCAATATAATATCAAAGATGTGCAATATATGCCGATTAAGTACAACATAACAAAATATGATGTTCTTGTTGGTGAAATACACAGGCTGGTACAGAAGTACAACACACACCACGCATATAGGGCAGATGTGAAACCCGACGGGGAACCGGTTGAGCTCACCGAAAGGGAATCGCAGCTAAAAGCAATCGCAGTCATAATAGCATCTTTTTCTTCAGGCCATTCATGGCAGACGCATAAATGCATGCAGAGCGAAGGCCAGCTCGACACGCCAGAGGTTAAGGAAGAATACCTGCAGGCCGAACAGAGCAGATGGAAGGGCATCAACCTCAACGACGTTGAGGAGCTCGCCAGTACCCCTATAAGCGACCAGGCGTTCTATCGCTGGCTGTTCTACAACGTTGGGAAGGGAAAACAGAAGCTTTACAAGGAGGCTTGGATAAGGCTCAAGGCCGAATTCGACAGCTCGTGCGACGAGCTTGAGCAGAGCAAGAATTAAGCGGAATACGCACGTATTCCGCTTTTCGACGTATTTTTCAATACCGGAAGTTCCAACAAAGTTTTGGTTTGTCGACAAAAAAAAGAAGCTTTAAATTGATAGCGGAACATTGGCGTTACATTTAAGTTTTATCGCTGCATATATCGCTTTTTAAATATTAAGCCCTAATTATTCATTGCAACAAATTTTTTGTGGGTGCTGAAATGGTGACCAGTGTAATAAAAAGGAACGGGATGAAGGTTGCTTTCGATGAAAGCAAGGTGGTGGGCGCAATATCAAGGGCTTTTTCTGATGTATATATAAAGAGCGACAAAGAGGACAACCGAAAGGAAGCCGGGCAGCTTGCCAAGGAGGTCATGGAGCTCGTAGACAAGCTTGGCAAGGAATCCGTGCACGTGGAGGAGATCCAGGACATAGTGGAGCAGGTCCTCATGGAAAAGGAGCCCTCAGTAGCCAAGACCTACATACTGTACAGGCACAAGAGGGCAGAGGTAAGGGCTTACAAGGCTTCGCTTGGCATACAGGAGGACGACCTCAAGCTTCCGATAAACACGCTCATAGTGCTTGCAGCCAGATACCTGCTCAAGGACGAGAACGGAAAGGTAATGGAAAGCCCCATGCAGATGTTCAGGCGCGTCGCAAGGGCCATATCCGAATCCGAGAAGAACTATAATAAGAGCGAGAAGGAGGTTGAGGATATAGAGAACATGTTCTACGACGCGATGGTGAACTTCAGGTTCATGCCAAACTCCCCGACGCTCATGAATGCGGGAACCAAGCTAGGGCAGCTGAGCGCATGCTTCGTTCTGCCGGTCGGCGATTCAATACCAGAGATATTCGATTCCGTTAAGAATGCGGCGCTCATACACCAGAGCGGCGGAGGCACGGGCTTCGCGTTCTCGAGGCTGAGGCCGACAAACGACATAGTGAGGAGCACTGGCGGCGTGGCTTCTGGGCCGATATCGTTCATGAAGGTCTTCGACTCAGCCACCGAGCAGATAAAGCAGGGTGGCAAGAGAAGGGGTGCCAACATGGGCATACTCAGGATAGACCACCCGGACATATTGGATTTCATAGTTTCCAAGGAAAGCGAGGGCACGCTCAGGAACTTCAACATATCCGTAGGCATAACGGAGAAATTCATGGATGCGCTTAAGCACAACGCGGAATACAACCTCATAAACCCGAGGAGCGGCAAGGCTGTCGGCAAGCTGAACGCCAGGGCAGTATGGAACCTCATAGTCACTATGGCTTGGAAAACTGGCGACCCCGGGTTGGTGTTTCTCGACCGCATGAACTCCACATATTCTAACCCGGTTCCGGAAAGGGGACCTATAGAATCAACGAACCCGTGCGGAGAGCAGCCGCTTTACCCGTACGACTCCTGCAACCTGGGATCCATAAACCTTGCGAAGATGGTTAAGCCGGTGGACGGGCATTTCGAGGTAGACTGGGACGGGCTCAGGGAAACCGTAAGGCTGGGCACAAGGTTCCTTGACGACGTCATAGACGCCAACAGCTATCCGCTAAAGCAGATAGACGAGGTTTCCAAGGCGATAAGGAGGATCGGCTTGGGAGTCATGGGCTGGGCTGACATGCTCATAAAGCTGGGAATAAAGTACAACAGCAACGAGGCGCTTCTGCTGGCAGAGAGGGTCATGTCGTTCATAACCGAGAACGCCAGGCAGATGAGCCAGGAGCTTGCCGAAGAAAGGGGCCCATTCCCGGATTTCGAGAGAAGCATATGGTACAAGCTGGGATTCAAGCCGCTGAGGAACTCCACGGTTACGACCATAGCGCCTACGGGCACTATAAGCATAATATCCGGAGGGGCATCGCAGGGCATAGAGCCGATATTCTCCGTGGTGTACATGAGAAACGTCCACGAGAGCCTCGGGTCAAACCTCATAGAGGTGGACAACGAATTCGAGTGGTATGCACTGCAGAAGAACTTCTATTCCGACGAGCTCATGAAGAAGCTTGCCGGGCGCGTATCCATACAGGACGTGGAGGAGGTTCCAAAAGAGGTCAGGGAGCTCTTCGTTACGGCTTACGACATAACACCTGAGTGGCACGTCAAGATGCAGGCGGCATTCCAGAAGTACACCGACAACGCAGTATCTAAGACCATAAACTTCCCGAGCTGGGCCACGCCGCAGGACATAGAAAAGGCCTACGGGCTGGCGTACGACCTGGGATGCAAGGGCATAACCGTCTACAGGGACAGCAGCAAGAGCGTGCAGGTGCTGCAGGCAGTAGATGCAAAGCAGAACCAGAAAACCATATCGCAGATGAAGGAGAAGCACATGAACGCAAAGGAAGAGGCTTCTGTCACCATGGAGTACATAAGGAGCAGTGCGAACAGCTACACCATATCTGCGAAGGAAGAGGTCAAATGCCCGGAATGCGGCAACGCCATGGTTGCAAGCGAGGGCTGCTTCACGTGCCCCAAGTGCGGATACAGCAAGTGCGACTGAATAGGCCGCACCTTCCTTTCTTTTTCTCTTTTTCTTGTTTTCACTCACCTTTTTATTCGTGTTTTCCGAAAACAGTATGCAGTGCAGCTGTGCGCCGATGCGGTTGATTGATTGGGATTGCGTAAACGAAATGGGACACTTGAACTGAACATTATCTGTTTTGCAGTCGTAACTGCGTCCTTCCTGCTGGCCCTTGATATACGTTCCATATTCAGCTATGCACCCGGAGCCATTACTCCTCTGGTAAATGCGTTCGGAATCGCGTATACCGCTTATTTTGTCTCATTCGCGTTCCTTTACGATAACCGAAAGTTTGCCAGGCTTGGCCCCGCATTTGCAGCCGCAGGGGTAATTATCCTAGTGACAGTGTTGCTAAGCCTGGGAAGCTTCAACAATGGGATAGTTACCCTCGGGACGATATACCCGCTGATCATCATATACGCTATATCCCTGCCCACGACTACGTTCATATTGCTTGGGTTCTACACCCTAAGGACGAAGCAATTCCCCCACGCGAATTACGCGGCCATGGGCCTGTTCGTGGTTGCGATAGTCCTCTTTTTAGTATACCAGCTTTATATTTTCGGATATAGCGGCGTGGGATCCGATGACGAGATGCTACTGGCGTATTACGCGCTTCATGCGCTGATGGCAGGCCATAACCCGTACACTTTCAACGCTGCAAAGATATTGACGAGCAACATGACAAAATATGGCTTTACGATGTTGACAAACAATACGGTAGTCGGACGCCTGGATTATCCGGCCTTTTTCATGCTCTCCGGGTTGCCTTTTTATGCGCTTTTTAATGGGCTGCCCGGTATGGTGCTGGATTACGGAAACTCCATCGGGTACCTTGTGATGCTCCTCGTATCCCTCTTTGTATTCAGCTTCGTTGCCAGTAAACGGGCCCTTGGAGATATGCGGATCATGGTTCCGATGCTTTTCCTATTCCTCCTCTACTCGCTTCAGATAGGCTCTTTCCAGTACACGATAGCGATAATACTTTTTATCCTAATTATAAGATACATAGAAAGCAAATACGTCTTCATACTTCTCGGAATTGCGGCTTCCCTGCAAGAGGTAATGTGGGTTCCTGTGATATTGGTGCTGGCTTATCTGGCGACGACAAAAGGCTTAAAGTACGCTTCCAAAATATTTTTATTCTCTGCCTCGGTCTTCTTGCTCATAAACGGCTATTTCATAGCGATAGGCCCTGGAACCTATATGTCGCAGGTTCTGAAGCCGTTGAACGGAAACCTGCTGCCTTCCTATCTTACCTACGTGTCTTACATTATACAGGGATCGGCCAACATTCCGCTCTCCGGTTTTAGCACCGTATTTTACATATTCCTTGTTCTTTCTATTCTGATAACCGCTTACAGCGGCAATAAACTGACAATATTTTCAGGAATGTTTTTAAGCTATTTGGCCCTAGACCATTCTTTGATTATATATTACGTAATGCCCGTAGCAGTAATGGCATCGGCATTTGCGATGGGTATGCCGTTTTCCGGGAAAAGCAGGCTAAAGGAATGGCTGAAAAATAGGCACGTAGGAAAAGCAAGCGTGGCAATAGGCATTACGGCTGCTTTCGCTTTTGCGCTTCTGGTATCTGTCGCTTATATGCATGCGGCTTACGTGCGTGGTTTTGGGGTTTCGGCAACCGGACAGCACATCTCCATTATGGGAAACCTGACATACGACAATGTGAGCCTTAATAGCACATTCGATGGCACCCAGAATGTCTATCTGCTAGGTTATTATTATTTTAAGAACTCCAGTACCGAAGAGGAAGGCCTAAGCCTTGCCAAGGACAAGATTATCACGGATTCGCGGTGTACCGTAAATTGCACTATTTCCGGATACATGAATTACAACATCGTAACGCTGCACAAGGGCCTGAACAACGTTTTGATATACGTTCCAGACAATTACACCGGATTCGAATGCGTGGTCTACAAAAACGGTTATTATTATCTTTGCCCGCCAATATCCAGCATAGGTTGAAGGGAGAGTTTATTGAGACACGAATCGATTATGGGGGAGGCTGTTTTTGCCGCAGGAAGCGCAATTTACATGCTGATCGTGCTGCTCTATTCCGCACACACGTATTTTTCAGATACGCTCACTGTCCTGATCGACATTTATTCGCTAGTTTACCTGGCGTTCATGATAGTATTTTCCCTGTTCCGCAAAAAAAGGCAATTTACCAAATTTTCGTATGCCGCCTTTATCGTAATGCTGCTTATCGCCGCAGTCTCTTTCACTTATCTGATCAGGATCCAACTCTCTGCAAATTCCATACTGGGAGAAGCAGTGAATGTAGGAATTGCATTTGCAATCATCTTCCCGACAACCGCAATAGCGGTATTCGGTTTTTATTTCATAAGGACGAGGCCGCTGAAGAAATACGCAAGGACCATAGGCGTAGTACTGCTGATAGCCGCGATAGTGCTCTTCTTTTACTATGAGATATATGGCTTCGGATACAAAGGCGTCAACGCTGACGACGAGACCGTGCTTTCTTATTATGCCTTCAAGGCTATGCAGTCCGGCCACGATCCGTATGGAATAAACATAAAAAGCATCCTGATGAGCAATTCGACATCCTATGGATTTACCTTGACAACAGCGAACAAAATAGTTGGATATCTTGATTACCCAATACTTTTCGTACTCGTGCTTGCTCCTTTCTATTACCTTGCGCACGGAAGCGCCGGAGAAGTCATCTATGCTGCGAATTCCGCGGCCTATCTGGTATTCATTATCGTCACGATATTGTCTTTCGCTGCCGCGGTAAGCAAGAAGAGGCTTAAAAGCTTCAGGATGGTGCTACCGGCCATGGTCATTTTCATTCTTTATTTCGTGCAGATACTCTCGGTTCAATATCTGATAATGGCGATTGCGCTGATTGCCATGTTCTACAGCATAGACAAGTGGTATGCTTTCGCCGTCCTGGGATTGGCTGCCACTTTGCAGGAGCTTCTATGGATACCCATTATCTTCGTGCTTGCTTACATGGCCGCTACTGATGGCACGGTCAGGGGCGCAAAGACCGCCATTGGCGCAGCAGCGGTGTTCCTTCTGATAAACGGATACTTCATACTTCAGAATCCCGGAATTTTCTTAAGCCACGTCATAGCCCCAGTCAATAGCTATTTGGTCCCGTTTCTCCTCTCCCCGGTGCCGTCCCTGCTCATGCTGTTTTATCCTGTGTCAATGCATGGGCTTGAATTGGTATTTTACGTGTCGATAGCCATAGGGGCAGTAGCTGTTTACATTTCGAGGAACAAGGTGATTATAGCGTCGATGAGCCTACTCGCGTACTTTTTCCTTTACCACACATTGGTCGCTTACTTCGCATTTTCGATTACCATGCTATTCTTTATAGCAGTAATGGAAACGGACAAAGAGCCAAAGAGGGCCATAAAAAAACATGACAAGGCAGGCTTGAACCGAAACCGAAGAATCAGGACGGGATATGCGGCTTTGTCGGCGCTGGCAATACTGCTTATTTTCGTTGTGGCGTATTCGCATTATTCCTACTTGCATTATTTTGGCGTTAACGTTTCTTATGAAGGGATGACAGACAATGGGACTTATGCAGTTATTGGGATATCAAACAACGGCATTGAAGCGCTGAATGCTAGCATAATCGAGGTTTACTCGACCAATTCCATAGAGGAGAACACCTTGGGTTTCAGCGTTTCCGAGCCGGAGTACATAACCAACATGAGCAGCTGCGATTCGGCATGCATGAAATTGAATTACATAAATTACAACATACTGGAACTGCTTCCGAAACACTCTTACAGGGCAAAGATCTTTCTGCCTCAGAATACGTCCTCTTTGCGCTGTGATATTTACACGAAATATTACTATTACGAATGTCCAGCTATAATAATTAATAAACTTTCATGATAATAAAGCGATGATTGTATGAAAGCACATTCTGCCAAATACCTTAAATTGCTGAATAATGTCGACATATTGGGATTTGATGCAAGCGACGGCCTTATGCTTTATTCTATGCTCGTAAAACCAAAGGCAAGGACTAAAAAAGCCATACTGCACATACATGGATTGGGCGGAAGCTTCTACGGCAGCAACAGCATACCGGAGATATCAGCAGAAGCAAAAAGGAAAGGAATAGCTTTCATGTCTACGCTGACAAGGGGCAGTTATGTTATAGAGGAGTTTGACTACCGTTCAAAGGATAAGGAGCTCCTTGCAGGAAGCGCTCTCGAGCGCTTTGAAGACTGCGTTTACGACATTGACGGAGCGATAGGTTTATTGCAGGATATGGGATTTAAAAAAATCTTTCTGGAAGGCCACAGCACAGGCTGCCAAAAAATCCTTTACTACATGAATTCGAAAAAAGCAAAAAACAAAAGAGTAGTGGAAGCCGTTGGATTTATCGGCCCCATAGACGACCACAACTACGACCTGTACGAAATGGGAGAGAAGAAGTATGAAAAGCTTGTCAGGATAGCTAAGAGGGCAAAGGGGAAAACGCTGTTTCTGCCTACAGAAACGACTGGGTATACTGAAAAGCTCATAGGCACGGAAAGATTTTTAAGCACGGCGGATTTGAAGAAACCGGAAGCGCGGGCGCTTTATTACGACGGCGAACTTGATTACGTTGCAAGATTGAAGAAGCCGATGTTCGTTGCGTTCGGAGAGAACGACGAACTCATGAAAAAGATAAGCGCAAGGAAGGCCGCAACTATGCTTTCGAAGGCATATACCGGGAAAAGGTTCGAATCTATGATATTAAAAGATACTGGGCATACCATCAGCGGAAAAAGAAAAGAGCTTGCAAAAGCCCTTGTCAATTTTTATTCTTCCATTTGAAAGAATTATTTCGTCAGTATTTCGCATCCTTCCTTAGTTACTAGCAGTGATGCCTCGAACTGTGCCACCTGAGCGCCTCCGAGCTCGACCAATATGGGATGAGATTCTATTATCCCCAGCCTTTCAAGCTCGGACAAACCTGAATACAGTTCGAACCTGTTCGATACTGCGCCGGATAGCCATCTTGCCGCAAATGGCTCCGTGCTGAAGTCTTTCCTTATTAACGACAGAAGATTGCGCGAATTTGGCATTCTCGGCTGACCTACGTCGCCAATGAAACTGAATATCTCCTTTATGTCGCCGTTGGTCACAAGACCTCTTCCGTTAGGCATGGTAGCGAACGGCTCTATGGCTATGATCGTATTCTCTTCAAGCTCATCTTCGTCGCCGTTGTCGTAGTTTGGTATGAAAGGCTCGTCGTGCAGTTCGTGTATGCCAACCCCGTGGCCGCCCAGGTTCTTTATCGGCTTGAAGCCCTTCTTTTCTATCGTGGATGCTATCTCCTTTCCTATGTCACGCACCTTGGCACCTGCCTTCACTACCGATATGGCGTTCTCCAGCGCCTCCTTCGATGCCTCCGACAAGGAACTGTAATCTCCAGAAAGGTCAACAGTAAGAGCGCAGTCGCCAAGAACTCCGTCCTTCGCCGCCCCGAAATCAATCTTCACCAGTCCCTTCTCCGGAAATATGGAATCGTCGTTGAGCGTGGGGGTGTAGTGTGCGGCATTTGAGCCTATCGATATGTTTACCGGAAATGCCTTTCCGAAGCCCATGTCGCTCAGGAATTTCTCCGCCTCTTCGGCAGCCTTGAGCAGGCCTGAGCCCTTTATTATGTGCTTTTCCGCCTCCTTTATTGCGGAATATGATGCCTTGCCCACATCCCTGGCGAGCTTTTGGAATTCCTCATCACTCATCTCTTCCTCTTCGTCTTCGTCCCTGGTTTCTTCTTCCATAGAATCATTCTCCCAATTTTTTCTGCTTGCCGAGGCCCTTTATCTCGTCCTCGCTGTAGTTGAGCTCGCGCAGTATCTTCATTGTTGCCGGCACTACCTGGTGGTTTATGTAGTAGTCCGGATCATAATCGGTCGCACGCTCGATGAGCTTGGCCTTGTCTGATATGGAATCCCCGTGCCTGGTTATCACGTAGCTTATCACTGCGTGCTCTACCTCCTCCTTGGTCTTTACCCCTGATTCGACCGCGTCCTTGGCAGCAGCGAGCTCTGGCGATTTGGAATCGTAGCTGTCTATCCCCTTCCTGAGCTGCGTGCTTATGGCAAGATCGACAAGAGGCACGCGACCCTCTCTCAGCTCCTTTATTATGTCCTTGACTATCTGTATGGCTTTTTCCGGACTGCCTTCCTTTAGTATAGTCTCTAATACTTTTCTCTGGGTGTCCCTGGCAACCTTGGACCAGTCCCTCCTCACGAGCTCGAAGCCCCTTATCTTTATGTAGCCACTCTCAGTTATCAGGGCGTACTTTTTCTTTGCTCCGGTTATGGTTCCCTTTTCCGTTTTCTTGCCTACGAATATGCCCCTCCTGTAAAAGTCTTCAAGCTCCAGTTCCATTGATCCGGGGAGCTTCTTGTTGAACTCTGCAACGAAGCTTGTAGCCTCTTCCTTTGACTTTCCGCCCAAAAGCATGACTATCGAATCCGTATCTCCGTATATGACTCTAAATCCTGAAGATTCCGCCTGCTCTATCGTGTTGTGTATGTACTGCCTTCCGTATGCTGTAACGCTGGATGCACACTCCCTGGAATACCATCTTGAACGCGCGTAGCCTAAGTACCCATAGAAGGAATTTGAAGTTATTTTCAAAGCCTGAGATCTAGAGCCAAGGAATATGCTCCCCTTATCCTTCTTGTAGAGCTTTTTAACCTCGGCCCTCTGCTTGACTAGGAGGTCCAGTATCGTAGGCATTATTACCTTCTTGTTCTTGTCAAACTTGTCTCCCGTTGGAGATTCGTAATAATCAGTGCAGGTGCTGCACAATGCCGACGGGTCTATGTTGTGTGATATTATTATTGAGGGATACAGGCCCCTGAAGTCGAATATGGCAAGATTTTCGTATATGCCGGGGTCCGGGGTCTTCACGTAGGCTCCCTCTATGGGGTTCATAAGCCTCGACTTTATCTCCCTCTCGGTCGGCTTGTTCGGTATTAGCTCCTTGAACTCGTGGGCGTATCTCATAAGCATGAATTCCACGAGCTGGCCTGTGGTTGATACCGCCACGTCGCTAAGGCTGTTGCCGGTCGTCCTTGAAAGCTCTATCGTTATCGGCACGAAGGTCTCGTACACCTTGCGCAGCGATTCTGAATCGCTCAGGTTGTAGTCTGCGAGCAGCCCAAGGTCCTCTGCGCCCCCGTTCCAGAGCTCGTTTATGTCCTTCCATTTCTGGCCCTTCGTCTTCTCCACCGTGAGCTTCTCATCCTTGCTTATGGCGTCGTAGACGTTCTTCAGCGTATAGCTGTTTAGCTTGAGTATGCTTTCTGCGGCTCCGACGACCGCAATGAACTTCACAACGAGGTACATGTCTATGTGAACGCGGCCGCCTATTTTTACCTTGTTTACAAGCCCGTGGCGCTCTATCCTTGTCTCGTTCCCGAACCTGCCAAGGTTGAAGTCCATTTTAAGCGCCTTGGCCCTTTCCGCAAGGTACCATATGTCGAAATTCGCAGAGTTGTATCCGGATATTATGTCTATGTCCAGCTCGGAAACCCTCTCCGCGAATCTTTCGTAGAGCTCGGCCTCGTCTTTTACGTATTCGACGAAATCCCTGTCTATCTTCTTGAATGTTATTACCCCGTTGCCCTTTTTGCCCTTGGATACATACGAATAGCTTAGCATTATTACAGGGTCCTTTTCCGGCCTCGGTATGCCGAGCGGGCTGTACGTCTCTATGTCGAAGCACATGGTGTTCAGATTAAGGTCCGAAGGCGGGCCCTGCTTCTGCTCATAGCCGATAAAGAGCAGCATGTTTCCGGCCTTTTTAAGCGTGAATACGGAATCTGTCAGCGGCGTCATCTCCTTGTCTATCAGGTATCGCTTTGAGAAGGGTATGTCGTATTCGTAGGTGTCCCCCATGTTCCTGAGGCTCTCGGCCACCTTGGGCACGTCCGTTGGATTGCTGACGTATACCCTGTACGAGTTTACCTGCTTTCCGAAGATGCTCCTCGGTTCCTTTACCAGCTCGGTTATGCGGCTGGCATTGCCTGCGGATACCATGGCCTTCACAGAATTCAGAGCTGCCTCGCCGCTTGGGACGAAATAGAAGTATGGCCTGAACTCATCGTCTATGGCTTCGTATGCCTTCCCGTCCAAACCCTTTATTGTAAGCCTTATCTTCACTATCTCGTTTATGGTGGTGTAATCCGCTTCAAGCAGCACGCCATCTACCTTTACCAGCTCTCCGGCACTCCCCGTAGCGCTCTGTCGTTCCAGATTTTTAGAATCAGGCATAATTACCATTTTTGTCAGGCAACGCTAAATAGTTTGTTGTAGTGCCCGAATAAAAAGAATGGAGGTGCGGACTAAAAGCCCGCATGCCCTGAATATCTTTACTTCTTCTCTTCTATCTTGGTCCTTGTTATTACCAGCGGAGGTATAAGGCCCAATGAGTAGGCAACCAATGTTCCGGTTGCGCTGCACCTGAAGTTGAGGCCGTTTATGACTTCCTCGGCCAAATCCACCGGCAACGTGTGCGATTCCGACCACTTCTTGAGTACGCTGCTTATCGCGTCCTTGGACTCGTTCATTTCTATGTTGCCGCTAAGCTTGATCTGCCCTATTGACTTGGCGTTTGCAGCCTCGCTGGCGAAATAATCAGCGACGAATGAATAGGTTATGTTGAGCGTGTCGCCTTTTGATGAGACGTCCTCCACATTTATGTTCAGCTTCGGGAACTTCTGCTGTGCCAATGCTGCGCTGTCCGTTATCTTGCCTTCCACGTTGGAGATGTTGAATGCTGTTATCATTTAATCACTTAAGAGAGTTTTAAAAACAATATATTTAAATTTTGCCCTATTGCCGCATGCCAGGCCATGTCATCAAAATCCGTCGGATGGATAATCCTTGTTTTCAGAGCCAGATATTTCATAGGCCCCGTCCATCTCCGGGCTGCCCGCACCGGATTTGCTCGAGCTTTCTGGCTTACTGTCCTCCGATTTGCCGCGCAGTATGTAAAGCCCCAATGCCCTGTCGAAAAACTTCTTTTCCTCTTCCTTTTTTGGCTCAGTCCTTGTTGACATATTAAAGCACATTAAAGTGCTCTTTATCCATATATTTATAATTATTGCAGCTCCATGGCAGCTTTTCATCTGTTCCTTTCAAAAGCGGCAAGGGCCTCCTCCATGCTCTTGAATTTAAAGTCCGGACGGGCCTCAAGCAACACGCTTTCGCTCGAAAACCCGTTGAGCATTGCGGCCGAGCCCATGCCTGCCCTTTGCGCAGCGAGTATGTCCTCCTTGCGGTCCCCGAAATAGATGCAGCGGTCTCTGTCAACCTTAAGTATTTTTGCTATTACCTTCAGCCCGGTAGGGTCTGGCTTTATCCTTTTCAGGGACTGCGCGCTCAGTATTATGTCGAAATAGTTGAAAGCGTTGAGGTGCTTTATTTCTACGTATACCCTTTTCAGGCTGCCATCTGTGAAAAGTGCGGTTTTCTTCCCGGAGCTGTTGAGCTTCTCCAGGAATTCCCTTGCGCCCTTGTGGAACCTAGGCTTGAGAAGGGAGAAGAACAGGTCAGCGAGCCTGACGAACGAGGTCGTTTCTATGTCTTCGAATTCCTTTTTCGCCTTTCCGAAAAATGCGTGACTCATCGCCGATTCTATCTCCTCTTCGTCCGCAGGGAGCTCTGACATCATCCGGGATTTCTTGAACGATAGCCATATCGGGTGGTTTACAAACGTTGGACTGTTCAGTGTTCCGTCCCAGTCAAATATGAAGGTGTCGAACCTGCGCGATATGTCCGAAGGATTTGCCATTACCACACCAGGTCTATGCTGGGCTTCAGCGTTTCTGCACGCTGAGCCCTTTGCGATTCTGAGGTTTCTTCGGATTTGACTTCTACATGGAAGCCAAGCTTCGATTCCATGAATTCCTTGGCCTCGGAGAATGAGCCTAGCATCTCCTTTTGCGATATCTCTGGGCTCGGCTGCAGCGAATTTATTGATTTCATGTATTTGGACAGGAATTTGGCGACTGCCTCCTTGTCGAGTTTTGAGAATTCGGGCCTGGACAGAACCTTCTCTATTTTCTTTTCTGCGATAAGCGCTGAATACGCTGCGGACTTCCAGTCTGCAGCTATTATTATCTTTGCGGATTTGGGCTGCTGCGAGGATCCCGCAGGCCTTGTGAGCGATACGGCCCTCTGTATGTCATCAATGGTGGACCTTATTGTGTCTTCTATCGCTTCCTCTTTTGTGCTGACCATCGAGGCGTCCTGTTCCGGCCATTTTTCCGCAAGCACTGAAGTGCTGTTGCCCAGCATATGCCATATCTCCTCGCTTATGTGCGGCATGGCAGGTGCGAGCATAAGCAGCACCTTCTGCAGGTATTCGGAAACCACTATCTGGTTAGGGGCAGTTCTCTCCATGTACCATTTCAGCTCGTTGAAGGATTCGTAGAATGCGTCTATGTAGGCGTTCCTTATTGCAAGAATCTCCATTGACTTTGTCGCTTTTTCTATTTTGGAATTGAGCTTGGAATAGAGCCAATAGTCCATGTGTGTGAGCGGTCCTGAGTTCATAGATTCAAGCTTTTCGGCCATTTCCATGAAGAAGCTGAGCCTTGACTTGACGCTGTCGACGCCCTCAGGGCTGAAATCCACGTCGTTGCTCAGGTCTGCGCTCAAGACCTGGACAAACCTTACTGGATCTGCACCATAGTCCCTTATGGCCTTGAGCAGCGGCACTATGTTGCCAAGGCTCTTGCTCATCTTCTGGCCCTTGTAGTTGACCATGCCGTTGGCCACTATCTGCTTGGGCCAGTCATCCCTGTCGAAAAGCGCCACGTGATTGAATACATACATTGTCAGATGGCTGGGTATGAGCTCGGATGCGGAATGCCTGGAGGTGAACTTGTACCAGTAGCTGAACGATTCCCTGCACCTCTTTATCGCTTCACTGTCGATCCCGCTTTCCTTGCTCGCCTCTTCCGCTGAGCCCATGCCCCTGAAAACGTATTCGAAGAACCTCCCATTTAGCTGCTCCGGCTTCGCGTTCGCATGGCGCAGTATGGGTATTATGGTGTAAAACGCCATGTATATCGTCGAATCCGACAGCGACTCTATTATGTGCTCCTTGTTGAATGGGAATCTGGTTCCGAGGCCCTGGGCGCGCTCGGCAGCTCTCAAGTCTATCCAGTCTACCGCGGCGTTTAGCGCGCCGGTAAGCTTTTCGGGATAGACCTTAAGGTTTGGCAGGTACTCGTGCACCTTGGCCTTCCACTGCTTGTTCCCGTAGTCTATGAACCATTGATCGTTTATTATTTTGACAGTTACGCGGTGCCCGCATCTGCAATATACTGGCTTGTCATTGGCTATTATGTAAAGGTAGGAGAGCAGGTTTTCGCCTTCGAGATCCTTGGCTATCTGCTCCCTGGCCACTGAAACAGGCATTCCTGAATATTTTCCAACGGTCATTACTCCGCGTTTTTGCTCGTCCCTGTAGAGTTTCTTCGTCGCCGCTTCTATCTCCGCATCCGTGACCTTTTCCAGGTCCTTGGTCTCAGCTTTCAGGTATTCCAGCGCAGGGGGCATAGTCGCACTGCTGCTGCCTTCACGTTTTATTACTTCTGGATAAGCGGCTGTAACGGGCTGCCCTGCAATGCCCTTCGAAAGCGCAACGAAATCGAAAGGAGCGTGTGCCGGGACTGCCATCACTATCCCAGTGCCGAAATCAGGCTTTACGAAATAGGCGTCTAGAACAGGAACTTCCTTCTTGTCAATAGGGTTAATCGCTGTTTTTTGCAGAAGCTCGGACGGCTCCACGGGTTTCTCCGTTATTATGTCAAATTGCCCGGACATCATGGCTATCGATTCCTTGGATACGTAGCACTTGAAATCGTTGAGCTTTACCAGGACGTATTCAGAGTTCTTGTTTATGAAAAGGTTTGTTACCCCATACAGGGTCTCAGGCCTGTATGTGGCGCATACTATGTATGATTCCTCCCCTTTGACCTGGAATTTGACCATGAACATCTTTTCTATTTCAGGCTGTACATCGCCCTTGGTGTCGTGCTGGCCCACTGCATTCTTTTCGTTGTCGCACCATCCCACAGGGTGCTTGCCCTTTACTAGATATCCCTCGTCCATCAGGTGCTGGAACTGCCATTCGACCATTCTGCTGTAGAGCGGGTCTATAGATACGAATTCCCTTCTCCAGTCTATGCCCATACCCACCTTTATGAATGCTTCCTTGAACTGCTTTCTGAACAGATCCGCAACTTTTATTGGATCGTCAAGTCCGGCTATTTCCTCATCGGAAATGTCGAACTGCTTTAGCTCTTCTATTAAGCTCTGGTCTTTTTCCTGCAGCCTTTTTACTATGGCCAGTATGGGGGTTCCAGTATAATGCCAGCCCATCGGAAATATGACGTTATAGCCCCTCATGCGCATGTATTTGGAATAGAAGTCTGCCGTGCCGTATGTCCTAAGATGGCCTATATGTGGAGGCATGTTAGTGTAGGGCCATGCGGCCGTTACCAGCAGCGGCTTCTTGTCATTTGAGTCATGCTCGAAGAGTTTTGACTCTTCCCAAGACTTTTGCCATTTCTTCTCAATAGCCGCATAATCTATCATTGGCACCACTGCATAAGCTTATTTGTTTAAGACGTAAAAAATAATAAAGAGTCTGTACATCGCCTCGCCGTTCGGCGCCTGGGCTTGCTTATTTCCTTATTAGCTGCTTTTGCCCGGATGCCTCCATAACAATACCTTCCAGGTATGCAGTTGCAGCCCTGATATACTCTGCTGCGCTCCATATAAGGTCCATTGCCGGCTTCTTTCCAATCGCGTCGTTTTCTCCCTCGCGGAATGGATTCAGCAACGCTTCGTCAATTGGCTCCTGCTCCGGAAGGCTGAAACCGGATTCTGGTATTAGCTTTTCTATGCTTTCCAATATGTAATCCGCATGCGATAGGTCCCCGTTTTTCGTGTTCAGATATGCCTCAGCAGCAGCAAGGAGTATCCATCCCGAGCCTCCGAAGTACCTGTCCCCTTCGTAGCGCTTTGGGAATGCGCTTTCATGGACCATTTTTCCGTCCTGGGACTTGAATATGTGATTGTCTCTCAAGGCCTCCATTGTTTTCAGGTACACGTTTTCGCTTACCAGCGAGTGGTTCGGATCGAAAAGGGCGAACAGAAGGTATGCAGATGCGTCTATCTTTGGATTTTCTGCGACATCGGGCCCGAATTCTTCCCTGTACTTCCTAAGTACCTCGTCCCTTACGAAAAATTCGTTCATGAAATTGATTAAGCCAGTAGAGCTGTAAATCTCCCGGCTTATTTTATCCACATTTACGTCAATGCCTAGCTCAGAGCCCAGATATAGTATAGAGTTCAGGCCAGCATAGGCGGCACCTATGTCGTACGAGTGCAGCATGTGGGGATTCTGCTCCCAGACGTCAGCGCAGGGGCACTTGTAGACGTTTATTATATAATCCGCGAGAATGCCGATGTTTCTACGCACGGATTCCCTGAGGTTTTCTGGAATATTCTCAGCGCCGAAAGCCTTTACGAATTCCGAAGTTGCATGAAGGACTAGAGGCACAGAATCGAACTGCTTAAGCCATGAATTTGGGTTTTCAGCCTCGACTAGGTCGTTTATGAGCCTTCCGTCGATTTCCATGTTTGCGAGCCTGCCGTTGCCGTCGATCCTTGCAGGTATGTGGTTCTTCAGTTTTTTAAATTCGAAATCTTCAAGGCCCATGGAAGAGGTGGAGCGAAGCTTTTCCCTGTTGTGGTCTATAAGGCTCCACTGCCTTGAAAGTATCCTGAGCGCGCCATCCCTCGCTTTTTCTGCAAAGGGCATGAGCTCTCCGTCTCCGAGCCTTTTTATAGATGCGGCAGCCTGTGACAGTGAAGAAGATATCATCGACGAATCCCTGAGCCACATCAGCTTGTACCAAGTATAGTCTGTGGCCGCCCTGACGTAGCCGTCCGGCATTATGTTTGAGGTTATGTGGTCGATTGCCGCAGCTGTGTTCTTTTTCCTTTCAGCAAAAATACATTCTTGGGCTTCGGTTAGTGTAGGGATTTTGGAGCAGGTTTCGCCTGTTTTGTGTTGGTCCTGCGAGTACATGGATTTTTCCAACATCACACCCTTATTTCCATTACCACTCCATATCAAACATATAAATAGCTTTCAGCATCTAACATTTTAGTAGATTGCAAAGGTTTTGCGATTTACGATGATAGATGCATTTCTTGCATGACTGCATGGGTTGTTAGATGGATTTCTTTGTTTTGAGGGTTGTGGTTTTTGCGGTCCTCGCGTTTGCATACATGATTTTCGACATCCTTAACAACAGGAACGTACCCTCATATTTCGCCTATGCAAGCCTGGCGGTAGGTGCGGCATTTACCCTGCTATATCTTAACGTGACTTTGATATTTTACAGTACGCTCATAGCTATCGCTACGCTAGGATTCGGGTACGTGGTTTACAGGATCGGACAGCTGGGCGCTGCCGACGTTATAGAGCTTGCTGCGCTGTCTCTTATAATTCCCTTCCTTTCGAAGCCCCTGGTTTTCGGCGTTGTGCAGCCGTACATGCCGCTTGTGCTTTCGGTGGCCATAAACAGCGGCATTGCCGCGCTGATAGTGGTTCCATTATATTACATACCAAAGGCGCTAGCCACCAAACAGCACGGCTACAGGCGCAATACGCCTGCAACATACTTCAGGATAGCCCTAATAGTTACGGTCTATGCGTTCTTCGGGCTGTTCCTCGTCCTTGTACTGCATGCGTCCTATGCTGCAATCGGCATACTTCTGGTCATTGCAGCAGGATCCGCACTGGTAATGGGCTATGAAAGCGCCATGATGGCTTACATGTCGCAATACGTCACGTACAGGAAGATGGAGGCAGGAGACATAATAGCCACGGGTATGATGGAGGCCGAAGAGATCGACTACGCAGGCAAAAAATTGAAGCATTTCGAAAGGCTTGTGACGCCCGAATTGATTGCGGAGCTTAAATCGAAGATGCCAAAACACAGGTTCCCGGTTTATAAAAAGCCAATACCTTTCGCAGTTCCAATATTCATAGGCGTTATAACGGCCCTGGCATTCGGCAACGTACTGCTCTTCCTTTTACCTGCATACCCGTAACGCGCAGGAATTTAGAAAGCTTTTTAGCCTATCGCATGAAATGATTTATGTGATTGCTTGAACTATGCAAGAGAACATATCAAGAGATACTGGGTCTTCGCTTACAGGCGCGCGCTTGGGATATCGATGTTCACTTTTGCAATAGCTCTGGCAGTAGGCATGCTTTTCACATCCATGCTGTCCGACATTTTTTTCCTTAGCCCGATAGCTGCGTTGCTGTTTTGGGCCGTCCTCATAATAATAACAATACTTACACTTACGGTAAGCTTCTTCGACGCGCATGTATCCACAGTAAAGTTCATGAACATGGAGGAGAGGCACACACACAGCAAATACACGGGAATATGGATATTCTCCCTGGTGATAGGTGCTCTGGTATTCATACTGCCTGCCATATTCTCGCAGGATTACGGTGTCGAGCCAATAATACTGCTTTTTTCGTTCGGCGGAATACTTTGGGTTCTGTATGCTTCAGTAAGGGCCCTTTTCAAGCACAGCTATTTCGAGATAGCGTATGGAGCCAGCGTTCTTTGGATAATATTCGTGATAGGGATAGCCTTTGTAGGTGGAGTCAGCGGAGGGCTTAGCTCCTCACAGAGCGTTGCAGTGACCTTTATCTCCATGGCTTCGCTCATAGTCGTGTTCGCAAGCATGGGGATAACCATGATGTTCAAGTCTACAAAGGAGTTCGTGGTTGACTTCGAGAACGTCATGCGCGCCATGGAGGGAAAGCCAGAGCTTGCAGCAAGGAGCTTCGACAAAGCAGCTTTGGACATACCGCGCAGGAGCTCAAGAAAGTCTTCTGCAAGAGCATCGAAATCAAGGAAAAGAAGATCAAGATAAAAATAACTTTATAATCTTTCGGCAGCGATGTCGTAAAGCTCTTGTTCGTCGCTTATCGAGTATATCTCGCTCTTTTTTATCGTTGGAATCCCGAAGATGTTTTCGTGCGTAGAGGCGTCGGTCATTATGAATTGTATGTCATCGAACACCTCGTTGAATCTGGCGTAAAATTCCGACCATTTCTTAAGGGTCCTCATGTCTGCTAGCTCCGCAAACTCAAACCTGTTCTTCTCCTTGAAACCCTTGTTGAATGGCTCCCTGTCTATATCGAATATGGATATGCTTCCGTTTTCATACCGGTTTGCCTTGGCACTGGCACTTATCTGATGCGCGACCTCGAGCCTTGATGACAGGGCGCTTTCCAGCTTTTCAAGGTTTTCAGGGCTTGCCGATGTAAAGCCGTGCTCGTACCTGTAAATGCTGTCTACGGATACTCCCGAGCTTTTGGAAAGCTGTTTCATGCTCATTCCTGAAAGCCTTCGCAGCCTTTTGAGCTCTGACCCGTCTATCTCGACGTTTTCGCTGAAGAATTTCCTTGCGTGCTTGAAATTCCCATTGTAAAGCATAACCTCCACAGTGTCATTGCTTATGCAGCTGATCCCGTGCCTTGTAAAGACCTTGCGCTCCTCCATTTTCGTGTTCTTGTAGGTCTCGCCTACTACGTAAGCTTCGGCATCGAAAAAATTCGACAGCTTGGCCAGGGCCCTGCCGTCGTCCGGAGTTACAGAATCTATGTTGCTCACTGCTTTTATTATTATGACACGATCCTTCTTCTCCGCCATTATGTCGAAAGGAGCGTGAAAATTGCCTACGCTGACGCATGAGAAGCCAGCCCTCTCCATCAGCTTTTCGCACAGCTCCTTGTTCCTTTTGGAGTTGCTCAGATTGGATTGCATAATGTTATTGCTCTTTTATAATTCTTAGATTTTTGCTTTGCAGATTTTCACAGTTGGGCGAACACCTTTGCAGCTATCTCCTTTCCCAGGAGCATTTCAACTTCTGCCCTGCGGCTGCGCAAGTCGTTTACTGTGCATATTCCGTTGTCGAAGAGCTTCCTTGCCCTTACTCTTCCTATCTGCTCCAGCCTGACTAGGTCAAGCAGCTCCGCCTTTATGCCGTACCTTAGCCTTACCCTTATGTCCACGAGCTGCCTGGCCGAGACATGAGAGAGCTTGGCAAGTTCTATTGCCGAGTATATGACCCAATCCGCATTCGACAGCTTTGCGTAGAGAGCGCCTGGAGTTATATGGTACTTCTTTATTATCGATTCCTCGTCTATCTCCGCCATCCAGTCGCGCAGCATGAGTGCCGATGTGAACGGCTCTACGGGATTGTAATAACCGAAGGAAAGCTCCTCGTATTTGTAGAGAAGATCGCTTCCGAACCTGTCCTTGTAGAATACGTATTCCGCTTCGGCTTCTTCCGTTGGCCTGAGATATGGCTTCATCTCAACGGTGTTTGATATCAGGTAAAGCATTGACACCTCGTCCTTTGCCCCGGGCATGAATTCAAGCATCCATTTGGCCGAGAGCGGATCGATGTAGAGCTCGCTCACCCTCTTGCCTATCTTGGTAGCCAGGAGCTTGCCGTAGTCCTCGATTACGAATCCCCAGTCGTAGAGCTCCCTCAGCACCTGCTTGACAGCGGCCTTTATGTGTGAATCGTTACCGTATATGAAGCCATAGAAGCTCTTTTTGATGAAGTCCTCTATGTCTTCTAGGGTGTTCAGGAAATCCTCCGCTACGAACGAGAGTATGTGCATCCTCAATACGGAAGCCACGCCAAGCGCTGAGTCTATCGGCTCCGGCGTGCCTATTATGTATCGCATGTAGAGCTCCTGAACCTCGTAGCGCTGGTTTGAGGCTATGAGTGCCCTGCCCTCTGTGTCGTATTTTGGCCTTCCCGCCCTGCCGAAAAGTTGGAGGACCTCGTTGACGCTTATCCTTTCTGATGTCACGCCGTTGTGCCTGGTAAGGTCCCTTACTAGCACGGTATGCGCCGGTAGGTTCACGCCGTAGCCCAGTGTTGTAGTTGCACATATGACCTTGATTAGGCCCTTCTTGAATGCTTCCTCCACTATGGCTCTTTGTATGTTCACAAGCCCAGAATGGTGAAATGCCACTCCGGCGGAAGTGCAGAGCGCAAGCTTGGCGCACTGGCTTGTCGGCTTTTCCAGAGCATTGAGTATCGACTGGCTTGTCGCCTCCAGCTGTTTTTTCTCGTCGCTTTTCAGCATCCCGTTTAGCAGGGAGGCCAGCTTTGCGGCCCCGGCTTCCGCGTTCCTCCTGGTTGAATAGAATATTATTGCCTGTTTGTTCTGCGAAAGCGTATCCTCAACTAGCCTGAACTCTGGGATTTTGCTTTTGCCGTTCATCTGGGTCTCGCTTATCTCGTCGTTGGCCCAGTAAAATATTTTGCTTCCCTCCACGACCCCCTTGTGCAGGCTGACCGGCCTGTAATCGCTCTTCACGAGCTTGGCCTTGAGCCATGCTGCAAGCTCCTCGTCATTGCCTATTGTAGCGCTGAGCGCTATTATCTGGGCGTCGCTTATCCTCATGAGCTTGGTTATCAGCAGCTCTAGAGTGGGGCCTCTGCTTATGTCTGAAAGCATGTGTATCTCGTCGAACACTATGCAGCCGACGGAGCTTACCCAAGGGGCCCCGTGCCTTATCAGGCTGTCGAGCTTCTCGGTAGATACGAAAAGCATCTCGTATTCGGAGAGCCACTGGTCGGATGAATCTAAATCCCCCATAGATATGGCAGATTTTATGTACGGGTATGCTGAATGGAATTCCTCGAATTTTTCAGCGACTATGGCGCGCATCGGAGCTATGTAGATTGCCTTCCTGCCCTTCGCTATTATAGAATTCGCGCATGCCATTTCCGCAACAAGGGTTTTACCGCTAGCAGTTGGAGAAGCGACCAGTATGTTGCTGCCAGAAAAAAGCCCTGAGTTTATGGCCATTTCCTGAGGGGGCGTAAGCGTGGTGATGCCCCTTGAGATAATAGATTCCAATATCTCGTTAGGCAGCCTTCCCTTCAAATCCCTTAGCTCCATTCTAATCAACACCCTGATGCTGCGCACTTGAGGAATACATACGCTTGATGATTTCTCAGTCAATCTTTAAGCTCGTATTGGTTCCCGCGCCACGTTATGGCCTTCGTCCTGCTCGCAACTATAAGGTTCGCAAGATAAACAAAGTTTATGAAGAGATATATCAGCCACAGGTCGGCACTCTTTTCTGGACCTGCCCTTTTGTAGGTCTTTATTATGCCGATTACGAATGGAGCCAGAAGCACAAGGTACAGATATGAAATTGCGACCGACAACACGATTGAGGATACAAGAAGTATTATGTCCAGAGAGTAGATAATTACGCCGAAACGGAATACCATCCTGCTTCCCATTATAGATAATGCAGCCTGCCTGTTCGACCACTCCCAGAATTTCCCGAAGCTGTCATCGCTGTTTACGATCGCTATCCTTTCAGGAACGTAGCCTATTTTCAGGTTTCTTTTTCTTGAAGCCCTGGTTATGGCTATGTCGTCCGACAACGACCTCTTGAAGTTTTCATAGGCTTCTCCAACGAGGAGATCTTTCCTGAATGCCAGAGATCCTCCCCAACC
>JAKAUR010000033.1 GCA_021827665.1 Microcaldota archaeon | reverse complement strand
GTCTCGGATTCCGAGGTGTATCCTATGTTCCATATCGCCTTGCAGTTGCTGAATATCGGGTTGCTCCTCATCTCGTATATGAGGTTTTCCAGAGTTACGTTGTTCTCTGCCAGCAGGTATACGAGGACGTTGTAATATCCGCTGAGCGAAGCCACGAATTGGATCCTGGGTTCGCTGCCGAAGAGCTTCTCCATGTCCTCCTGGCTTGGCGCTCTCCTTATGAACCTTATGGTTATGAAGTACCTCTCGAATCCGAAAGTGCCTGGCCTGAGCTCTATGGTGTACCTTATGCTGTAGAGCCTTTCCAGCTTCTTTATCCTGTATTCAACGGTATTGGGGTTAAGGCCTAGCTTCTTGGCTATGGAATATGACGAAGCCTTCGAATCCATGCTTATCTCTGTCAGTATTGCCCTGTCCACGGAATCCGGATATATGAGCTCTGCCACTTCGGAAGGCCTTTCGGTCTCCTTGCCGGATCTTATATACTCTTCCAGGCTCTTTGCCCTGGTGTTCAGGAACCTGTGCCTGGCCTCAGAGAAGTTCCCCCTGCTGTCGGCCTTTCCCAAATAAAAGGATACCTTCTTCTGCCCGTACTCTCCGCTCTCGAAGGCATACTCGTATATGTAATAGCCTCCCCTTATCGATTTTACCTCTATGTGGTATTTCGACTTGGCCTTGAGCCTCTCAACCAGCTTCCTGACGCTTTCAGGAAGCTCCCCTTTGGCGTTTTTCATCTTAATATATAAAGATTATGATAAATATAAATTCATTACTATTATTGAAATAAGCCTTAAATAATCCTAAAATTACGAATTTACGAATTTTTATTAAATATTTTAGTTATCATATATAATGAAATGTTTAAAATATCACGAATGGTATTTATACTTGTAAGTGCATAGTATATATCGAGCCAGGGGGTAGAAAAATGGAAGAGAAATCAGAAACATTAAGTTACGATTTTTCTTATCCCGAGTTTTACCCCACCAATAATGCCCTCTGGCTTCCCACCCCTAAAAAGCGCACGTCGCTTTTCGCTTCTGCTTTTTCATTCATGCTTAACTTCTTAAGGCGCATATAATGAATGGGAATAAAAAGAATAACTATGGAAAGTATGGTCTTGATGTCGTTTCAGACGACATGCACGGGTTCTTCTTCATAAAGCCAAAGGATGGCACGAGCGCAAACGAGCTCGCAAGCAGGCTTATAGGGATAGAAGGACTGGAAGAGGTCAGGGTCAGGGAAGGCACGATAGGCTACAGCGTACTTGCAAAGTTCAGGGACGTTCCGTATTCTGACATGGAGCAGAAGATGCCAAAGGTCGCAGGACCGCAGTACGGCAAGTTCGTCAGCGCAATGAAACTCAAAAACGCGATGAAATGAAGACGCTAAATCCGTTCAGGGGCAGGCTTTCAAGGTCCGTAATGGAGCTTATGGAGAGCGACCCAGAGATAAAGGAGCAGCTGGAAAGGCTTCAGCTGATGGTAATAAAGAAGTACATTGCTTTGGCTTCGTCAAAGCACTGAAATGGTGTTGTCAATGATAAACCCTATAAGAGCCATAAAGCACAGGCAGCTTGAGAAGTTTCTAGAGAACGATTCGAGGAATCAGAGGCCGGTCGCCATGGTAAAGGAGAGTACCAACGTGTACAGATTCGTCTGGGCCGACGAGAAAAGCCAGTAAAAAGCCTTATTCTAAAAGAAAAATAAACAGGGATGCAAGATTTTTATTAATCATTGCATCCGTCTGTTCCTATCAATTTACCTGTATCTTAGCAGTGCAGCCACTCCGCCAAATCCCAGCAGGAGCTCCTTGCCGTACTGGCTATCGGCAGATATGAACGATATCTGGACCCCTAGCTTGTCGGCCATGTCTACCAACTCTTCAACCGCGTCGTGCTGCTCGACTATCGTGAGGTTTCCGCCGTCATCGTGCTTCGTCTGCCTCTGGTTGCCCTGCTCCAGGGCGTCGAACTCGTCGTTGCAGGTGTTGCACTTGTAGTGCACCTTGTAGAGCTCCAGGTCCTCGCTTATTATCAGCATTGCCACGTTGTTCGACTGCAGGGCCTTCTTCACCTTCTCGTAGCCGTTGGTGGCAAGCCCGTTTCTCGATATCTCGCTCAGGAACTTTCCCATAACCTTCTGCTCCTGTATCGCCTGCTGCTCCGATAGCAGCTCCTTGGCCTGCTCCAGCAGCTCCCTGAATCCCGCATTCTCGTCGGTGTAGCCTGTGTTGAATACTCCTAGCACCTTTATCTGGTAATTCAGGTTCTTGGACTTTACAAAGTCCTCCTTTGCAGGCCCTGGGCCGCCAACAACCAATCCCTTGAGCTTGAACTCGTGCTTTATGAAAAGGTCGTTTATTGCCTCCGCTACTGCTTTGTAATAATCGTCTATGCTCTCTTCCCTTGCCCTGTCGTACCTGGCAGCCGATTGCCCTCCCTTGTGCACCTTCTGGTGCGCGAATGACCTTAGCTTCTTGTCAACTATGAATTGGGATCCTGCGAGTATGCCTACTGTGGCCTCGCTGCCGTCCATTATCACTATGCCGTACTTGTCCGTCGTCTCCATCATGCGCTCTATGGGCTCCAAAAGGAATGTGGAATCGCATCGGTATATGTTTACCTTTATGGGCTCCGGCGGCTCCATGGAAAACAGCTCTATGTCGGGCTTTGACTGCTCGTTGCTTATGTTGCCGCAGAATACGGCCAACCCCTTGGCCGGAGCTACCTTGTACATTTTCAGGTATTGCATTATCTTCTCTAGAGCGCTCTGCACGTTCAGCCTTGTCGTCTTGGACTTTATGTTCGAGGCCTGGCCGTGCTCGTCCCTGAGCTTCGCTACCTCGTCGCTTATCGGGAAGCCAGGCGGCACGTAGACGCTTATAAGCTCCGTTCCGGAGCCCTTGACCGAGGCGAGCCTCTTGAGTTCCTTCTTTACGTGATATTCCTCTTTCATCAAAAGCACTGATTTTGCAGCTCCCGAAGCCATTCGATTATTGCGACGGCTGGCTGCGCTATCTTTTGTCATGGAAGCAATAAAATACTAAGCCTTTTTGCCTATGGTGTCCTTGTGCATGTAAGGAACCAGGGCCTTAGGAACGGTTATTGTTCCGTCGCCGTTGTAATAATTTTCAGTTATGGCGACTATTATCCTGGAAATGGCAAGGGCGGTGCTGTTAAGCGTGTGGACGTACTTGCGCTCGCCGCTTTCGTCGTATTTTATGTCGAGCCTCAGGCTCTGCCAGTCTGTGCAGTTCGAGCACGATACTATCTCCCTGTATTTGCCCTGCCCGGGCATGTAGGCCTCTATGTCGTTCTTCTTAGCCGCAACAACTCCTATGTCTCCAGTGCATATGTCTATGACATGGTATGGTATGCCGAGCTTCTGCACCAGGTTCTCGGAATTTGCGAGCAGCTCGTCGTAATGCTTCCAGGAATCTTCCGGCTTGGAAAATATGAACTGCTCCAGCTTGTAGAACTGGTGCACCCTGAATATGCCCTTGGTGTCCTTTCCGTGCGAGCCAGCCTCTCTCCTGAATGCGGGGCTTATTCCGACGTACCTGAGCGGAAGCTCCTTTGCGCTGAAGACCTCTCCGGAATGCATCGCAGCCATTGGATGCTCCGCAGTTGATATCATGTACAAGTCTTCCTCCATCCTTTCATAATCCCCAATGTCGTTGACGTCTGCAGGATCCGTAACCTTGTAAAGCTGCTCCTCAAAATCGCCAAGAGCCGTGACGGATTTGTAATACTCCCTCTTCATCATCAGCGGCGGGGCTATAGGGGTGTAGCCCTTCTTAACGAGCTCATCAAGCCCGAAGCTTATGAGCGCGTGCTCGAGCAGCGCGATGTCTCCCTTGAGGAAGTAAAATCTGGCTCCGGAGATCTTCGCCGCGCGCTCTATGTCTATAAGGCCCATGTTTTCCAAGATCTCCTCATGGCCCTTGTCTGTCCTTTTGGTTGCGTCTCCCCATCTCCTTATCTCTACGTTGTTTTCGTCGCTTGCTCCGTACGGCACGCTTTCGTGCAGCACGTTAGGCATGTTTAAGAGGAGATTCTCGATTTTTTTCTGCATTTCGTCAATGCCTTTCTCGAGCTCCTGCATGCGCTCCTTCATGTCAGCAACTTCCTTTATTTGCTCTTCTGCTCCTTCGCCTTCTTTTTTGAGCTTTGCAACCTCCATGCTGATCTTGTTCCTTTTGGTTTGCATCTCCTGCAGCTCGGTCTTCGAGGCCCTCCACTGTTCGTCGAGCTTTAGCAAGTCGTCTATCGGATAATTGCTGCGCCTCTTCTGCAGCGAGGCCCTTATCTCCTGTACATGGTCTCTTACATATTTCGTCGTTATCATAAAATCATCGGCAAGCGTGTCTAGCGTACCTATAAGCACTGGCTTTATTTGCATTGAAAAATCTAAAAACGAGATTGCGGAAGCTGTGCCTGCATAAGACTAACGTTCTGCAAATTTTGGTGATTGGTACACATCACTCACGATATTGGTGTTGAAGTGCAATATATAAAGCCTTTGCGTGCAGGAAAACGCATTACATGCGTTAGCTAATTATACTTTGTGTATGTAAATTTTATGCGCGTCAGTGCAGGGATAGCAAAGCCTGGTCAAATGCGACAGGTTCAGGGCCTGTTCTCCTAGCGGGTTCGAGAGTTCAAATCTCTCTCCCTGCATCTTCAACTATCTGCAACTAATTTATTACTATCTTTATAAATCTAAACGGTTGTATGCGTAATATTTCATCGCAAAAAGCGCAGAGCGCCATGGAGTACTTAATGACGTACGGCTGGGCAATACTCATAGTGGCGATCGTTCTCGCCGCTCTGTTTTCCCTCGGGGTT
>JAKAUR010000018.1 GCA_021827665.1 Microcaldota archaeon | reverse complement strand
ACTGCCGTCTATCCTTTCTATCTCCACGAATATGTCAGCCATACTAGCACCATACTTACTATTTTAATTATTTGCCGATTAATAAATATTGCTTGTTCGATATCTGGGTGCATGGTCATGCGTATTTTTGCTGCAGTACTTGTATTGTCGATGATGGCGTTGGCCTATGTGTCATTCGGCGCTACGGTGAGCCTCACTGGCCTGTGCTCATACTCTAGCGTATCAGCCAATACTGTCAATGTAACATTCTCGCTGCAGAACAGCGGAGATTTTCCAGCCACTAGCGTTTCCTTTATACCGAAAGGCCTGGGGCCCCTTGCATCTGCCAACATAAGTTCATACGACATAGGCTCCATATATCCAAACGTAACCAAGGGCGCCACGTTCAGCCTTAGCAATCTGCCCATGCCTGGAAGCTACATAATCGGGGTCATAGTCTCATATTTTCAGGGCTCGTCCAACTTCTTTGCTGCATTCCCGTGCAGGTTCAATTATGATTCAGGAAATCTTACGGACTACCTGGCTCCAATATCTGCTGGCTATAGCTCTGGGGAGCTAAAGCTCGGTCTGTTCAACATAGGATCCAAGCCGATAAATACCACCATAAACATAATCGCTCCTCCGCAGGTGCGCTATTCCCCTCAGAACAGGACTGCGACGATAGACCCCCAGTCCGAATACAATACCAGCTTCAATGTGTCGGTAGGCAAATTGTCTGGCCTGGCCAATGCCTCCCTGGGTGTTTCCATGGTCGCCGGATATGTTTACGACGGGAAATACTATTCCACGCTCGAAAATCTGTATCTGTCTTCATCAAGTTCCACCACCACTTCGATATCTAGCAGCCTTTTGATAGTGGGTGCATTCGTAGCGGTATTCGTTATCCTTATAGGGCTTATAATATTCTCGGTAATGCGAAAAAGGAAAAGTTCAAGACAAGGGCAATAAGAAATATCTGGTTACTCCATGCAAAAGCCATATGTAAGCATAATAATACCAACGCTTAACGAGGCAAAGAATCTGCGCAGCCTTTTGCCCTCAATAAAAAATACCTTAAGGGATTACAGGTACGAAATAATAATAGTGGACAAAAATTCTAACGATGGCACAGCAGAAGTCGCAAAAAGCAACGGCGCCAAGGTGCTTTATGACAGCAAGGGAAAAGGCAGCGCTCTCATAAAGGGGTTCAAGGAAGCCAAAGGCTCGATAATAATATCTATGGATGCCGACCTTTCACACAGGCCTACGGAGCTAAAGCTCCTAATAGCTGCCATAGAGGCAGGCTACGACGTGTGCATGGGCTCAAGATTCTTAACGGGCGGAGGTTCCGACGACATGCCGGCCTTCCGCAGGTTTGGGAACAAGGTCTTCGTCTACATGGTCAACGCGCTTTACAATGCGCACTACTCTGACCTCTGCTATGGGTATAGGAGCTTCAGCAGGTCTGCCACAAAGGAGCTCGGCCTGAAGTCTGTTGGATTCGGCATAGAAACCGAAATAAGCATAAAAGCCAGGAAAAAGCACCTTAAGGTTATAGAGATCCCGAGCTTCGAGAAGAAAAGAGGAACAGGTGTGGGCAAGCTGCACTCGTTCAGGGACGGCTACATAATACTCAAGACCATACTGAAAAACATTTCAGATTGAAACTGCTCAACTCGAATTGTATCCGGTTATGCGATAAAACCCGTATTCGAAATTGTCAGGAAGATAGGTCGCAGTCGCTATCGGCGAAGTTTTGTATTCAGAAAATGCCTGCTGGCATATGTTGTCCGGAGTCCCGCACCAATACCCGTAGTCTATCACTAAGCATTTGTATTCTGCCATGGCTGTGCTCATGAAGCTCTGGTTGTATATGTAAAAGTATTGGACCGACGCTTTTCCTACGGTGTTGAACAGGGTTGGATCATAACTGAAAACCAGGCAGTCGTTAGGTATTTTGCTGCTACTGTTGTATACGAAATTCTCATAAAACCTTGCGCCGCCTGCCTGGGCTATCTCTGACGGCTTTATTGCGAGCTCGTGAACCTGCAGCAAAAACGAGTACACCAATATTGCGAGCATTGCGATAATAACTGCCGCATAAGCTATCTTCTGTGCAGTCTTTCTATTTGTCAAATCCACCACCTAAAAACACCGAAGCGGTTTTGGCTATCCCGTAGACGCCATATCCTCCGAGTATCGCCGCAGGTGCGGCCAAAGATAGCATGAACCTCCAGTCTACGCCATAAAGAACGCCGCCGGCATAGAAGGACGCGTATAATACGAAGAACAGACCGAACCAGACCGCAATAGCGAGCAACTGCCTTCTGTATCCTGCTGCCAGCATGAATGCCACGCCTATTATGGCAAGGGCGGTGAAAGCAAGCGGCTGTATTATGTCTATGCTCGCATAAGAGTTTAGCCAATAATCGACATTCGAGCACAGATTGGCCTCGAAGTTCTGCAGGTCTATGGGCCTGCTAGCTATGACGCTGGGCTGGTTGGCTATGCACGTCTGCTGCATATATGCGCCCTGATATCCGAAGCTCCCGAAGAATAGCTCGTTGGCCGCAAACCCTATCTCCGGAGCTACGGCAAGCACGAATACAAGGATTACCAAAAGGAACCTTGTATCCAGCCAGTGCTCCCTGATGCGCCTAATGTTGTTCGATACGGATTCCCTCAAGCCGCCGTCCGAAACTATCACATAGAACAGGGGTATCGCAATCAGATAAACGACCCCGTCTATCTTCATATAGGTCAGAAGAGACAGCGCCATCAAGGCTGTAAACAATGTCGTCATGCTGCGCCTCTGTAGAAAAACAAGCATCATTGCGATGGCGATTAGCGAAAAAGCCAGCATCGGCATATCCGAAGTCGTCGGATAGGCCCATACGAGCAGGACGGGAGTAAGCGCCATTATGAACTCGGATATTATAGCCACAACGAATTTTTTGCTAAGAAACAGAGCCACTATGAACGTCATGAATACCGAAACCGCGGCCACGAAAAACATAGTACCGTAGGCCGTGGCCCTGCTTAGCCCGAACGCAGCGAATCCTATTGCGAGCAGGAATGCCGTGCCTATGGGCTCGTGGAAAGTGCTGCCTATAATGCACGAGCTTGCGCTTCCGTAGATGCACATCCACGCCTGGCCCATGTGCAGCAGGTTCAGGGCCATATCCTGGTAAATCGTATCGTCGAAAAACAGCTGCTGCGTGGGCTTGACTATTGCAAGCTCCGCGAACACGAATACGAGCACGACCGCAAGGGAGAGCAGAAGCTTCCTTAAATCCACGCCGCTTTCCTTGAATATGCCCGCTATCTGCTTGCGTGAAAAAAATATGCCAATGAGCATTCCTACAAAAGATACCAGAACGCCTATGGTGAAAAGGTATTGTCCTATCCCAGAGGATGTAAGAAACATCAAACGCCCCTCTTGTTCGTTACAGTGACCCCATTTATGAACATGTATTTGGTCTTCGTGGCCTTCATGGTCGCTATAGCGTCCTCAGGCGTCATTACTATCGGCATTCCGTGAAGGTTGAAGCTCGTGTTCAGGACGAGCCCGTAGCCCGTAAGCCTTCTCATGTTGTCTAGCAATTCCCTGTAGCGCGGGTTCTCCTGTCCGACCGCCTGTGGCCTCGCCGAATAATCGACATTGACTACGGACTTTGTGGCGTCCTTGGCCGACTCCTTGACCTTGTATGCCATGGTCATGTACCTGTCGTATCCCTTGTTGTCGTAGTCGACTATGCGCCCGAGATCCTCCTCAAGCACTGACGGGGCGAATGGTTGGAACCATTCCCTTCTCTTAACGTAAAGGTTGAGCTTCTCCTTGACGCTTTCGGAATCCGGAGGGGCCAGTATGCTCCTGTCTCCGAGCGCCCTAGGTCCGTATTCCATGCGTCCCTGGAACCAGAACACGTAGTTGCCGTTGCTTATCAGCTCCGCAGCGTGCCTGGCCTGCTCCGCATGGCCCTCCTTTGTGGTTTCAAGGGATCTGTCCTTCTTAAGGGCTTGCATCGTTGTTTCCGCGTCGTATTCGTTGCCCAAATAAGCTGAAAAGTCATGTGCAGTATTGCCTGTCAGCTCGTAATCGGTATAGAGGGCGCTGCCAAGGGCTATGCCACCGTCCCCCATGTGCGGGAAAACGTACCAGTGCTTGACGTTTTCGAGCTTCCTTATCTTCATGTTGGCCTTTATGTTTGAGAAAAGCCCGCCTGCAAGAACTACGTCGTTGATGTTGAACCTGTCAACAACGTTGCTCACGAACTTTACAACTATATTTTCGAGCAGCTGCTGCGCCATGTAAGAAAACTGTTCCCTTGGCATCTGCCAGCCTATGCTCTGCAGCTTGGCGAACTGCTTCCTTGCGCCGTATTTTGCGCTTATTATGGTGCCCTCCACCTTAAACATGTCCTTGAGCTTGTTGCTCTCGAAGTCGAACGGATACGAGTAATCGGCCATGGCCATTACCTTGCCCTCGTCCTCGAGCTCCCTCATGCCTATTATGTTCGTTACCTGCTCGAAGAATATGCCCAGAGAATCCCTTGCAGGTATGGATATGTGCCTCTCCAGCTTGCCTTTGTCAAAGATGCTTACCGATCCCGAAAGCCCGTCGCCAAGCCCGTCCAGCGTTATGACTAGCGACTTTTTGAAACCAGAAGTGAAAGCTGCCGTTGCCGCATGCGCCGTATGGTGCTCCACTACTCTCAATTTGAAGTTCCTGAATCCCATATGCTTGAGCTGCCTAGATATTATCGATGAGCTAATGGAATTGCACAGGGGCAGTATGCCTACGCCCGTCATGCCGTACTTTAAGTTGTGCATGAATCCCTCAAATCTCGGTTTCGGGATCTTCCTGCGCCTGAAAAGGTAATATCTTTCCTTCATCCTAGGGTATATGCGCTCCAGCGTCTTGGTGAATTCTGTTGTGGTATAGGTTACGTTCTCTATGTCAGTGGGCTTTATCTGGGCGTAGTCCAATGCTGCCTTTATGGAATGGTATGGAAATTTCATCTCCAGCTTCCTCTTGGTGAAGCGCTCCTCGTTAGCGGCATATACTATGTTGCCGTCTTCAAGCAGTGCGGCGCCGGCGTCATGCCCGTCCCATAAGCCTAAAACATACATGGAATCACAGTATCAAGACCAAACATGTAAATGAAAATCGTGTCGCGCCCATGAACCTCGGCGCCATGGTTTTTGTATCTATTTAAAATGTTAATTCTTTATGTGTTAGCATCTGCGGCACAATAAAGCAAAATGTGCCGCTGCATATGGCCCAACCTTTTGCACCGCTGCATGGCTAATCAATCATCTCTGCGCGAGTGCAGACTACCTGATAACGAAAACTATTTAAATTAGCTATCCATATAAAAAGCAGATAATTTATGGTGTTATGATGCCTATAGAAACAAAAGCGATCAACGTTATGAAAATACTGCAATCTAAGGTATTTAGGCTTATACTGATGGTTTTGCCATTCTTCACGTTTGCAACTGCATCGGCGCAAACTTCCCTACAGGTTACGATAAGCAGCGTCATATGTCCAATATACTTGGCAGTTAACACCGGTATATTTATAATCGGATTGACCCTTATGATATTGGGCGGAGCGCTGTACGCCGCGGCCCACATAATGCCTGGATCAAGCAAAGGCTCTCTGCAGGGATACGGCATGAGCATGATAATAGGCGGAGTGGTCGGAGTGATAATAGCAGAGCTGGCGCCGTACATACTGGGGCTGCTCACAAGCACTTCAAGCACAACGATAACGTCTTACTGCTGAAGCCCTAAAACTGCTTCAGCCAGTTTCTATTTCTCTTTTTATTTATTTCCCGCGCGCGCTTCAAGGCAGGTGCTGTTTGAATCCGCACCGAAATATATTTATTGTGTTAAACCTCTAATAATTCGAACTTGCGGTCCTCCGCATGCGAAAGCGTGGTAAAGCGATGGCAAACATAATCGAAGTGTCCTTCAGGACATATAAGAAGAACCTAAGACTGATACTCTTTTTCTCGATAGCTTTCGTCATCGCCCTGCTGATACCGGTATTTGCGCCGTTTCCGACATACGATGACCTGGGCTCCATCTTTATCAGGACAGGCAGCATATACCTAAACCTCAATTTCATAGACGCAATGATAATAGTAGCTTCCACGATGTTTTCGCTGCTGTTCCTGAGCTTTGCAATAGTGGCCATAAACGTCATGGTCAAGCACAGCCACACGGCAACCAGAATCAGGAAAGAGGTGATAGACGGCCTGGAGAAATACACTGCAGACGTGTTCATTGTGCTGCTGCTCTTCACCGCTCTTCTGGTCCTGGTGAGCTTCGTTACATACTATACTGGATATTCGGGCATAGCCACGCTCATTGCAGCAATCGTTCTCACACCTTTCCTTTTCTATGCTCCTACATCAATAGTCATAGACGATACCAGGATTATAAGGGCCATAATCCACAGCCTAAGATTCATGGAAAAGCATTTCAAGTATTTCGTACTGTGGGTTTTGGTGTCGTCAGCGCTGTTGAGCCTTGTGGACCTAATACCCATAATCGGCTCGGGCTCGTACGTATCCATGTACGTATCGCTTGTCATAGATTCCTTCATAGTGCTGCCTTTCCTGATAGTGCTGCAGAGCGAATCGTACATAAGGAGATTCAGGATACTAAGCCACACGTAAAAGCGCAGATTAGGGGCGTTTTGACAAAGCGTTTGTGCCAAGGACAAAGGCCTTTACGCACGCCAATCACACAATTAAATACTTATCCTTGAAAATATTATCATGCGGAGAGTAGCCCTTTTGCTGTTTGTAATGGCGGTAGTTTTATCGATCGGCTATTCAAACGCATCCAGCACCGACGTAACGTGCGTACTTACGGGGCAAAGCGTACCCATATCTCAGGCTGGAGTTTGCATAGAAAGCGCAATACCCCTGGCAGTGCTCGGTTTGCTGGTCTCGTTCGCCATGGTTGCCGTGGCCTTCATGTTCGGCAATGTCTTCAATCTCCCCTCGCTCAGGAACTGGTACAAGGGCGAGCTGTGGGAAACTGCGAAAACCGTCATATTGATCGCAATGATTTTTGCCGTCATTATAATACTGGGCGCGCTGGCCCTGGGGCTTACCGGCAACGGCATACCCGTATCCTCCATACCCGGTTCGGAATCAGGGATAACCTATGCGCTCGGTGCTAACCTCAACGCGCTTTATTCCACGGTTCTGGTCAATTACGTCGGCCCTGACATGACTATGGTAAACGAATCGTACTACGGCATCGAGGGTCTTGCCACCGGTGTAGGGGATCTTAAAAGCACAACCATAAACGAATGGGTGCCGATACCAGTGCCTTTTGTCGGTTCGCTGCAATTCGGCTCTTCTGCGCCTCTCCTAAAAAGCTCGGTTATAGAGTCTGACACTGCGCTTCCAGGATTCTCATTCATAAAGGACATAATAACCATTGTCCTTATCCCTGTATATATAGTTTTCAGCGTCCTCAGCGTGGACTTGTATTCCATAGTGGCTGCCAGCCTGACGCTGTTCATACCTATAGGCATAGTATTCAGGGCATTCCCGTTTTTAAGGGGCCTTGGGGGCTCTTTCATAGCCATAGGCATAGCGATAGGGCTCGTTTTTCCTGCCATGATGGTGCTGTTCAACCTTCCGATACAGAACTTCATACTGCCCCTCATATTCAATCCTAACTCAAGCTACTCCCCTGGCCTATCGTGCAATTACTTGACTTTCAACTTTTTCGAGGATATTGCCTGCGGCCCGGCGCAGCTTGGCTATGGCATTGCTTCATCGAGCCTGATAGGGGCCCAAACTTCAAATCCGACTTATTCGGGCGCATTTAACAACGGGCAGGATTCGGCCCTTGCCACATTATACGACAACAACGGAGGTTCAATATATCCGGCAATCAACTTCATAAACTTTTACACATACGGAGTATTGTTGCAGCTGATATTATTCATATTCGACATAGTCATAACGATAGTCATTGCAGGAGCCCTCGCACAGATGCTCGGAGGAAAGCTGAGCCTGGGCGTAGGAAAATTCAAGATAGCGTGAGTGCAATGTTCATTTTGGCTGCTACGACAACGGTGCCCAATTACTGCGAGCTCTTCGGAGGTCCGGCTTCGCCCTACATAAGCGGTTGGCTTCCTTTGACCTATCTGGTGATAGCGCTCGGCTTCCTAGTGGTTGCAATACTTTACATGGTTGGCAGGCTGACGCCCCCTTCCGTAAGCAGCAGGATAAAGGAAGTCACAAAAGCCGAGATAACTCAGATATTTCTGGGCTTGTTCATAGTGCTGATACTGCTTTCCCTGACTTCTGCAGCATGCAATCTATCTACGAGCCTGGGTTCACAGGTACTGGCCTCGGCAGGGGTAACAAATGCCAGGGGTCTGACTCCGTTCCAGTACGCAGACTACTACATAGGCACGCTGGCCCTCAACCACGGCATAAACCTGCTCGGGTACATATACACGACTTCGATAGGGTATGCCATAGAATCGAGAGTAATAACCGCTTTGTCTCAGGACCTCGGCTTTGAAACTGGAGGAGGTTCCATAATATCGTTTGGCATAACGTACGATCATGACCTCGGTGCGCTCTATGGTACCCTTTCCGACGTATATTTCGACGCTCTGTCGCCAATACTGGTAATGACCGTTGGCATGCTGTTCCTGCAGTACCTGGCTCTTCCGCTCCTGCAGTATACTGCCTTTACCGTTGTGCTTCCTGTAGCTATACTGATAAGGCTAATACCGTATGGGGGCAACGGGCTCAAGTCCGCTTCCAACGCGATACTCGCAATAGCTATTGCGGCCTATATAATATATCCGCTCATGATAGCATTCGACAGCTATATGATATACTGGATATACAGCCCATCGCTTAATCCAGTGTACGGCTGCACCAACTGCCTAAGCACCGCATACACGCTGCCAAGCATTCCGTCGTCTTCGTTCCTCAGTTCAAGCGTTACTAAGGGCAGCAATTCGGCCCTAAGCGGCATAACCAGCGCACTGGGCATATCTGTCCCTGCCGCAAACAACGTTCTCTCCTCTTCTTTCTATTCGTCTCTATCCGTAAATCCCGAGCCTGTGGCAGCCTACGTGACGCAGCAGGTTTCGGAGTTCATATTCGTTGCGGTTTTCCTATTCGGGCTTAACCTTGCTGTCACTATAGGGTTCGCCATGGGTCTCGCAAGGGGATTAAACTTGGGCGTGGAGGGATCCGCGTCGTTCTGGGAGAGCTTATGATGGATTTGACAACGCTGTTTCCGCTACTGCAAATCGCCAGCTACAGCTCCATTTCAACGGAGATGTTTCCTATAATTGCAATAGCGATTTTCATAGATGCGGCGATAGTCGCACTGTGGTATTTCGCAGGGGCTGTTCTAAACAACAACAAGATAAAATCAACAGCCATGGGGGAGTTCTATCAGGTATTTGGCACTGCGCTGCTTGTTGCCGTCCTCGCAGGCATACTGGTTATTTTCGCCAACACGTTCTACTCGGTCACATCGTCGACAACACTCATGTCGCCTTCCGCCGTGTTCAGCATGTGCAAAGGCATAAACACCACTTCAATGCTTACGATACTAAATTCGTCACTTTCCCCTTCGGGTTCTTCCCTTCTGTACTCATCAAGCGCTAGCGGCTTTCCCGGTCTGTGTCCGCTGGTAAACCAAACATCAATAAATTCATTTACGGAAAAAATCGACTACCCTCTTGCAGCTACTGGCGTAGTCATCGCAAACTTGACGAATCAGACTTCCACCGAACTGAATTCGTTCTTCATATTCGATGCGTACATTGGCTTCCTGGAAAAACTTTCTCCCTCGTTCACCATGTGTATATCCCCGGGGGATCCACCGTCGCCAATAATACCAGAATGCCTTTTGCCTTTGCCTGACCCTCCGGAACTGCTAATACATTATGCAATTGTGCCTTTCGCAGGATATGCACTGATATACAAGTCGCTGGCGGCGCTGGGGGATCTCCTTACTGCAGCTCTGGAGTCGTTCATCGCCCAGCTCACGCTGCTGTCCCTGTTCCTATATGCATGGCCCTACTTGCTATTTGCCGGGATAATACTCAGGGCCACCCCTTTCACCCGAAAGATAGGCGGGCTCCTTCTTGCGATTGCGGTAGCAGGGATAATGTTCTTCCCTCTGGTGTTTTCGATAGAATACCTATCGCTGGGCAACGGTCTAGGTACTGCCCTTAATTATGTTCCTCCTTCAAGCTCTTTTGTCATAACGCCAGGAACATACGAAGCCAACTCAATAGGCAGCTATTACGGGTTCGGCAACATATTCACAAACAGCACTTACTTCATACCTAATCGCACCTTCGAGCCGTACGTCACCAACTTCTTCGTGATGCCAAACATAAGCGCAATAGCGGAGTTCGGAGGCTGCTGGCCTGACGGCGGCAACCTCTTCCAGTTTGAGCAGAGCGCCTCGCAAGACCTTTTGATACCCTATGCAAACGGCGGAATAATATTCCATTCGATAATGACATTCGCGAATCATAATCCCACTCCTCCTACTGGAATTCTGGGAATACCGAATGCGTGCAACAGCACCGATGCGCTCAACACCAATTACCTTATGGTAAGGTCATACGGCGTTTTTGGCATAAGTGCTTATTTCCTTCCGATAATAAACATAATAATAATCCTCACTGCGATAATCGGGATATCGGGTCTCCTCGGCGGTGACACGTCCCTGGCAGGTTTGTCGAGGCTGGTATGATGGCATACGGAAAATCAGTAATGGCTTTTAAGCTCGTGCCGATGCTAATGGTGTTGATATTCCTGGCATCAGCGCTGCCGGGCTTCGCAAACGCTGCTACCTACGGGCCCCAGGCTTCAAAATTCTGTACTGGAACTTCAGGGATAATCCCTCAATCTACCGAAATAACTACTGGCAACGCGCTCTCCGGAGGCGTCTTCACGATATCCATATCGATACTGGCGCTCATTTTCGCCATAGTCGGAATGGCTTGGGCGATAGGATATGCCTTAGGGATAAACCTGCTGGTCAATTTTTCAAAAACGGAGATAGGGGAGATAGCGATAACGCTGATAATACTTTTGGTTTTGCTTGGCACTATGGCAACCGTAACAGGGAACGCCTCACCTGGCAGGATATTCTCCAACTACGACTTTTACGGGATTTTCAGCAACGACTGCTACACGATGACCCTTACTGCCTTAAACATAACGTCGGATTTCAGGACAATCACCATATTGCAGGACTATTACAGTATGGCCTCTCACACCACCGTAAGCGTATCTACAAACTACTTTGGGTTCTCTTTTTCCCCATTTGTCGGGCTTACGGCAATGAACCAGATAATAAAAATGATGATGGGGTTCACTGGCATAATAATAGCCCTTATGTTCGGCCTTTCGGTATTCCTCGCGATAGTATACGGTCTTTTTCCGATATTCCTTTATGTTGGAATAGTGCTTAGGACGTTGCCTTGGACCCGCGCTGCGGGTGGGGCCTTCATAGGCCTTTTCATAGGCTTTTACATACTGCTCCCGCTGCTGCTCGGTTTCGTAACAACCTCGTCTTTTTCCAGCGTGGCAACAACGACGTTCAATAATCAAATATTCAGCCTGTCCAGCTTCGCAGGGAATCCGATAAGCAGCATAGCGTATCTTTCAAGCTTCATAAGCGCCGACGCGGTGATTAATTTCGTAGAGGGCGTAGTGTCTCCGAGCATATACGTGATAATCGGCGTGGTCATATCGGTTATACTCTCTTTGGACTTTGCGGAGACGATGGGAGATTATCTGGGTGCCCCAAGCCTATCCAGCGGGCATGCACTAAAGGGTCTGGTGTGATAAATGAAAACTAAAACCTTGGCAATGGCCTTCATCCTCCTCTTGGCCCTAGTGCCCCTAGCCGGAGCCTCTTCCACGCCGAAAATGAACGGGCTACAGTCTTATCTCTCAACGCACGCCTCTCTAGCTGTGCTTTCCGATCGCACCCAGATACTTCTCACCAGCATAACTACTCCTGCCGTCAGCATGAGCCTGGCGATGATAGTTGTGCTAACAGTCATATCAATATCTGCGTTCATCTACATAATCGCAGGCGTGATAAACAGCTCGAACGCCAAGAACTGGGCAAAAATACAGATATACGAGGCGCTTCTCTCAATGCTTCTCCTTATGATATTTCTGGGGCTTTTCTATCTGTTTCTTATAAATCCTGCTTCTTACTACGGCTCTGCAGGGCTGCTTCCCAAGGAATGCAGCACTCCAAGCATAAATACTATTTTCAACCTGTCCGCATGCGACATAGGGACATTCTCAAACAACGCATTGGGGTATTTCAATTTGGTCTCGATAATAGGCTTGGCTTCTGGTTCGTCTCCAGGAATAGAATTCGGGTTCCATCCGATAGAAGGTCTTGGCATATCGTCTGAATTGACTAGCATAATGCCAGACGGCATGGAAGGTATGCTTGGCACCGGAATGTCAGCTCTGATATTCTTTCTGGTGCTAAACAACCTACAGCTAATACTAATATCGGGATCGGTGCTCTTTCTTACGTTCTTCCTGACGCTGGGGATATTTGCCAGGCTTTTCGGGATATCGCGAACTTTCGGGGGCGCGATGATAGCCTTCGGCTTGGGCCTTGGCATAATATACCCGCTGCTGATAAGCATCACATACGGATTCATAGATGCGAACATGATATCGGCAAGCGGAGCCTTACAGTATTTGCCCTCGGCAATATACGACTTCATAACATTTGCATACGCCAGCTCCATACCGCTGCTCCCAAGCCAACTCATACTAGGGCTAGGATACGCGGTGGCGGGACTTACGTTTATACCATTCATAAACTTCATAATACTGGACGCATTCATAGTGGATTTTTCCAAGGCTATAGGCGAAAAGGTAAGCTTTATGGCTTTACTGTCAAATTTCATATAGGTGCAGGTTTTGCAAAACTACAATAGGCTAACGGCATTCGTCACGTACGCGGTAATCATAGCCGCAGCCATTATCTTTGCGTCGTATCTCTATGTGCCACATGCCGCCCAGCAGCCGCTGTACCAAAACGCGTATGCAATCAACTCAACATCCAGATACGCATATGCAGACAATTCAGATACCACACTAAGCACGTTGAGCGTTCCGGTTATGGTAGAAACTGGAATTTGTGATGAATGTGGCGTAAGTGTCTCATGCCCAGTAGGGGATTGCAGTACCGGAAACTACTATTGCCCTGGAACAAAAATAAAAGCCAACGTATGTACTGGCTTTTCGTCAACATACACCTGCGGCGGCACAACCGACGGAACCTGCCCTAGCGGATATTACTGCAAAGGCACCGACATATGCAATGTCCAAAAAAAATGCGAAGTTAGTTATTCCTGCGTTCTAAATCCTCAAACTACTAAGTCCACAACATCAACCTCTACCTCTACAACCACATCTACCACAACATCAACCTCAACCACGTCCACTGCTTTCTATACGTGCGACGAATGCTTCCACCCTACTAAAGGATATTCATGCTCATCGACCTGCCAGTACCAAAGCACAGGTCCTACAAACGGCTGCCCATCCGGGTACATTGCCTGCGCTGCGTCCCCAACCGCACCTAAACTCGAATGCGGGCTGCTTCCGCCAAGCCTGTCAACCGTAATCGGCTCGGAAGAACCGTGGTACTGCCCAATAAACCAATCGATATACCTGTCCTGGCAGAACGACATACCTATAGCGATAATAGTGGTGTTGATAGCATTTTTGATTGCAGGCGGCATATTCATGGTCGGCGCAGGCATCAAGAACAACAAGATGCGCAACTTTGGGATAGGCGAGCTTTACGAGGCTGTCGCAAGCGCCATAATGGTGGCGTTGTTCGTCTACCTCAGCGCCGTTATATTCGGGCTGATACCCGGGATCTTCGTCGGGGCCATAAACCCGTATGCTACTTCTTTGCACCTTATAACAACTACCATCAATTCGGCGGAAAACGTTTATTCGGGCCTTTTCAAAGCGTATGATTACGACATGTTCCTGAGCACACTAAGCGTCGACTTAAGCGTTCCATCAATACCGAGCCTGAACCTGACCGGCACAGTGGTGAAATACGCCCTTATACCGCTTGACATATATTTCATAGAACCGACAGCAGTGGTGTCCGGATTCATATATGACGGTATACTCGCTTTATACGCTGAGTATTACCTGATAATCTTCTTTGCGGTGGCATCGATACCCGTTTTCCTGATACCTGGGGTAATACTTAGGGCGCTGCTTCCCACAAGGTCGCTCGGCGGCATAATGATAGCTTTGGCTGCCGGATTTTATTTCATAATGCCTCTTCTGTTCGCTGTTGCATTCTATTTCACAGCACCGCACGTCGCCACGCAGATGAACGATGTGGCTGCACTGCTCAACGGATACAGCATCGGCAAGGGTGCAGTAAACAACGCCGTGACTCCAACAAGCCCGCTGGTCAGGACCCTGTCAACACTGGACAGCTCTCTGGACGGCTTTTGGCTTCTCATATTATTCTATCCTGCGCTTATAAGCGCGGTGACCTACGCTTTTGTAGTGCAGCTGGCAAGCTTCATAGGAGGCGCGGCGCGCATGAGCGGCAGGGCGCGCGCCAAGTTCATATAGGTGACATGCCGGTGCCTGCAAACATAGGTAAATTTATTAACCTTTAAACATATATGGTAGTGATTTGATGGCAAATTACTTCGGGGTGTTCTTCGGATTAATAGTGGCCTCGGCCGTACTTATGGGGCTCGTGGCATATGTGCCATCGCTGTTTCTCCCTACGTACGTGAAGATAGTGCTGTTCATAATATCGCTTGCGCTTGATGCTATGGCCTTTACCTCGAGATATTATGCATACCTGATAAGCCCGATGCTGAAGCAGAGAAAGAAGCACCTGTCATTGAGCAACGAGAACCCATACATGCTCTCGCAGTCAGGGGATGCGATATTGCGCAAATCCGGCGAGGATTTCATCGCAACGGTATACATATCAGTGCCGCTTTACAGGTCTGCGACAGAGATGGAAGACGACGAGAAGCTGGATTTCTCACAGCAGATAAGCAGGCTCGTGGGCCTGTCCAAGGAGCCTGTAAGGTACACCACCGAGCTGTATGTGATGAATAAGGATTCTTATATACAGAAACTGAGGGAAAGGATAACGATGACGGAAAACGACGAGGCCGAGCTGCAGGCCAAGGACGCGCCAAAGTCTGATCTCGACAGGACACGCGGCAAGCTTGCCATGTGGAGAAACATGCTCGACAGCATAAGCAAGGGCTTCTCCTTCGAGCTCAGCACCTACGTCACAGTTTCCGCAAAAGGCTCGAAGGAATACGAAGCCTCGAGCCTCGCGCAGCAGAAGGCCAAGGAGATGATGTCCGGAATAGGCTCAGTGTTCGGCGTCCCGCCAAGCATAATAACCGGCCAGGACCTGCTAAGGTTCGTAGAGCCTGAATACCTGCTCCCGATTTCGACGGTAACGGAGCAGATAAACAAGAACATACAGGAACAGGTGATATGATGGACGAAACAAAGGTCGTATTCCTTCTATTCTCGCTTATGGTGGTGCTTTTCGGCTTCCTCGCCCTGCACGCGCTTGGCAAGGGGGTGCTATACTACATAGGCGTTCTGTTCCTCCTGATTACCGTGCTTTTCATACTTGCGATGAACTGGGTAGACGCCAAGCTCTTCTCATCGATAACCTCCATACTCGGAGTAACATTTCAGCCGGCTAAGGACTACTTGATAAACAAGCAGCAGAACGCGGTAATAAAGGAAGTAAACGGGATATTCTACGCGACCGGGTACGTAACTGCAAACCTCTTCTCCTACACGTTCAAGGCAGAGTCTGCGCCGGAAGACGACGAGGAGAAGATGATAGCTGCCCCTGAGCTATGGGAGCGCATAGTGATGAACATAAGCTTCCCGTTCAAATTCCATGTCCTTGCATCAGGCCTGGACGTGCAGAACATAAGGGACGAGCTCGAGGGCAAGCGCTCATATCAGGAATTTCAGCTGTCTAGGGCAATGCAGAACAATTCAAGCGAAGTTGTCATAACCGACATAAGGAGGAAGATGAGCACCATACAGGCAAAGATTGACAGGATATCGCAGGGGGAGAAGCCCATCGCGACATTGATGTACCTCGAGACCACAGCCATAGGCGTAAGCGAAAAGGCGGCGCTAGACACTCTCGACGCGCAGGTGAACCAGCTCAGGCTTTCATTCAGCTCAATGGATGTCGAAACTACCAGGATAATCGGGCGCGAGCTGTATTCGCTTTTCAACTTCAACTTTTCGCTCCCTACGGAATTCAAGGAGCTTTCAACTATGTTTGATCAGCAGAGCTGAGGTCGTATAAATGAGCATACTAAAATTGCAGAACATAATGAGCAACGAGGTGGGCAAGAGGGCCTTCCTATCACGGCCGCCTGAGCCTCCGGCAAACATACTGATAAACGACCCGTTCCAGGCAATATTCATAGGAACCACGAAGCTTTTCAAGGTGCCTTTCAGCTGGTCGTTCACAAACCTGACCAATCCGCACATAGCCGTAGTTGGAATAACCGGAGCAGGAAAAAGCTACTTCGTGAAGACATTCCTGATAAGGGCAAGCTACATATGGAATACGAATGCGGTGATAATCGACTGGGCTGCCGAATACCGTGCGTGGGTCAAGCAGAGCAACGGCATAATAGTCTCGCTCGGCAAGGGCGACTACCTTAACATAATGGACCTCTCAGGAATGAAGCCGCTGGACAGGGTCAAGCAGATACTGACTTCGTTCGAGATACTTACTGACATAGTCTCGTATCCGGAGCAGCGCAGGCTTACCGAAGAGGCCATAGAGCAGGCCTACACGAACGCCGGCTTTGTTCTGGCAGAGCCTGCACCCGAAGGTAAGGATGCTCCCACGCTCAAGGACGCAATATCAATACTCGAGGAACAGCTGCAGGAGGGCACTTACGAGTATCCGGCAGAAATGGAGAATGCCATATACAGGCTCAGGCAGTTCGCCCGCGAGGGAGAGGATTACTTCGCAAGGAAAAGCACCGTGAATCTGGCGAAGCTGGCCAGCTCTGGCTTGGTCGACATAGACCTTTCAGGCCTTCCCGACGAGCGTTTCCGCGCCCTTGCGGCACTTTTCATACTGCAGACACTGAAAGAGCGCATGCGCTTCGAAGGATGGAGCGAAACGAAAGGGCTCAAGACGCTGGTCGTCCTAGACGAGGCTTGGAAGATAGCCGGAGACGAGAAGAGCGACGCGGTAATGATAGTCAGGGAGGGCAGGAAGTACCAGTTCGGCCTTATAGTGGCATCGCAGAACCCTACAGACATAAACGAGGCGATATTCTCAAACGTGGGCACCACTTTCATACTCAGGATAAGGTTCGAAAAGTTCCTAGACTACATACAAGGATCAATAAACTTCTCAGATTTCATACGGACCGAGATAAGCAAGTTCGGAGTCGGCCAGGCTGCTGTTAACATGGCATTCCAGACGTCTCTGCGCTTCCCGGAGATATTCGTGCTTGACAGGGTGCGCGGCGAGGAGCCGCTCTACGTGTACACGCTGGACATAGCCGACATACTGACGCAGAGCGAACTTTCCGCCGGCATAATACAGAAGGACTACCAGTTCGAGGAGGAGGAGCTGAAAAACAAGTTCATAGAATACAACATAAGCACTGACGCTATAAATTCCATATTCAAGGTGCTCAACGACCAGAACAGGACCTCAAAGATACTCGATTTCATCCGCCTTCTTATGTCAAACGGCATAACCACCGAGGATGTCGTGCAGTTCCTAAAGAACCTGAGCATAGAGGACCTCCTCATAACCAGGATTATGTCTTCCGTAGGTGCTGTCAATGGCTAAGGATACGTTCACAATAAGCAGGCAGGAGCTTAGGCGCATACTCATAATATACAAGGTTGACGAATCCAACATGGCAAAGCTTTTCTCCGACATGGAAAAGGCCCATAGGCACATCAACGCCATAGCTTTCGCAGGCATGCTGGAGAAGATAAACCTTAAGAAGGATGCAATTGCCAATGTCCTAAGAAGGCTGGGGATGGACGACGTTATGATAAACGACACCATAGACGGCATGGACGAGCAGAAGCTCATCGCAGAATCGGGGAGAATCTTCGAAGCTACAATCAATTTCAGCTGATTACGATGAAGAAGGAAACCAGGTGCATAATATGCGGGAAGGAGCTCAACGGGCTCGAAGTCAAAGAGGATTACGTAATAAACGCCATGCGCTGGTTCAAGCGCAACGTCACTCACAACGAGAAGAACTACAGGCTTGTGGTGTGCAAGGACTGCTACGTGAAATACAAGAAGGCCAGGAATTCGTACAATTCCAAGACCGTGTCCTATCTGGCAATAGGCGTAATATTTGCAGCCCTGCTGGTAATAACCGGAAGGAGCTTAGGCGCGCTTGCAGCCGGCATAGCGATAATAATGCTGATGTACGCGCTTTCACTGCTCAGCTATATGCCAGGGCTGAAACAGCAGTCAAAGGGCGCGTCCAAAGGCACGGAGCAACAAATATAAGAATGAACTTTTAAATTTATGTTATAGATAACCTAAAGGTTTTCCGATGGCTGAAACTGGATTGATAGAACCGAAAATAGCAGAGTTCTCGCTCAAGGCCACGCTCACTGGCGATTTTTCCAGCATAGCCCAGAGGTTCTCGACTTTGCAGATGTTTTCCGTAAAGCTCGAACAGGACAACAGCCTGGTTCTACTCAGCGTGGAAAGCAGGGACATGCAGAAGAATCCATTCCTTTTCTTCATAATAACGCTCAAGCCAGATTTTATAGAGGTCCAGTATTCCATAGCGCTAGACACTAGCGAAAAGATGAGGAAGCTGTACGTGGTCAAGAACCTTCTCGGCGTGCTTTCGCTGATAACGGACCTTTACTATGCCGACCCCGCTGGATTATATCAGTACGTGGATTCCACCATAGACGACGTGCTCGGGTCGCTGTCGCAGAATTACAGCGCCCTTTTCAACAACTACGACTCGCTGTTCAACGAGTACAGGGAACTCAAGCGCCTCAACATAGAGCTCACGGCTTCAAACAAGAACCTTACTGCACAGGCATCGCAAGCGGTCTCTGAGAACAGGGAGCTGAAGGAGCGCCTCAAGCAACTTGAAACATACTCAGACGAATCCCTGATGGTAATGCTTGAAGACTGGATAGACGCCCACAACAGCACTATAGACCTGATTGAATTTGCAAAGTCCTACAAAATACCGGAGCCCAGGATAGAGCAGATGCTCAACAAGATGGTCACCATGGGCTACATAGAACTCAAGGGTTGAACCATGAAATACATAGCCAGGGTCAACAAGCGCGTAAGGTACATAAGGGTGTACGAGATAGTTAAAAAGGCAGGTCCGAAACAGAACTTCCTGACGCGCCTTTTCGTAAAAGCGCTAACCAAGAAGGAGAATAAATGACGGTGCATATACATTGGCGAATTTCAAAAAAATTATAATAGTCATCGCAGCCATATTCGTTATCGCGATGATAGCAAGCGGCATATATCTTTCGTCCGAGCTCAGCCACATAAAAATAACGCCAGCTCCGCCGCCAGTTGTTTTGCCCACCTCTCTAAGCGCGTACTTCAGCTACCAGGCCCTGCTTGACTACAACGGCTCGCAGTTCATATCTCCGTACGCCGAGGTTTCCTACACTTCCTCCAATCTGACCAAACTCTACATCAACGTATCGCTGCTAAAATCAAGGTTCCCCACAAAGGTATATGTGCTTAACGCGTCCCAGGCCGGCTGCGTAAACTGCGGGGATTTACAGGCTTTCGAGGATGGAATCCAATCGGATCTTGTGCTCTACGGTCTCTCTTCCGAAGTGGGCAACCTCACTGTCATAAACGAATCCTCCCTGCCTGCCATCTCCAACGATTCCATATTGATAATACCGGACGGCCTGATGCCGCAAGCAATGCTGAGCGACTACGGCTCCAACAGCACAACGCTAATCCACTACCTCCTTGGCAAAGGGACGAGCATAATATACATAGGGCAGGCGTTCTCAAGGGTGGTGCTGCAGAACGGGGTCATAATACCTAACCAGCACATACCTTCGTACCTGTTTACCACCTCTCCGTCATCGTCGAACGGAATATTCTCATTCGACAGCCCTACCTTTTCATTCTCCAACGGCCTTAATTACGGCTCCGTATCGTATGTCAATGCTCTGGGTGGCAGCATAGTGGCATTCTCCAACTACCTCGATTCCTGGCCGTCGCCTTCAGCGGCATCGGAAGACATGGCCAAAGCGATAGCAAGCGGCTTCTGGCTTCCGCGCTACGCCCAGGGCTCCGCATACGTCTCGCTCAACGCATCAAAACCGGAGTCGGGCTCTTCGGGGGTAAATATGCCCAACCCTAAGATAGGCTATGACGCCCAGAACGTTTCAGACCTAGAGTCAGGCTGGCTGCACGCAGAAATATATACAAATTCGAGCTACGGTTATTCGGGCAAATCCGTATACAGGTACATAAACGAGCCGTCAAGCTATACAAACAACGGCACCGTAGCGTTGCCATCATCGGTAATACTCGGGAGCTCCCAGTCTATAACGATGCAGATATACACGCATTCGAGCGTGCCCGTCTCGATACAACCGCATCTTTCAGTCTACACTGAAAACATGGTCAAGGTTTCTTCGATACCTCTGTCTTCGGTATCTGCGACAGGAAATTTCACTTTCGTGAAGCTTATAAAATCCTATTTCATGCCGGGCGAGTATATAATCCAGCTCAAGGGCTTTTCCGACAACTTATATGCCAGCGCGCTCTTCGACGTTCCTCCAGTAAACATTACAGAAACGTATTCAAATTATACATCCAACGGGTTCAGGTTCTACTTAAGCTCTGACGGCGTGCCACTCACAGGATTGGGCTATACGATGACACTTAACGGCAAATATCCGTCGAACGGCACGCTAACCAACGGCACAATACAATATTCGCTGCCCAACGGGGCAGGGGAGCAGTTCGGAAAGCTGAATTTCACGGCAAAGATGGTCTCGCATAACTTTTCTTACGTGGCTAGCAATCCAGCCCCGGTAATAAGAATAACCTCCAAGGACATAGCGCTGATAATAGTCGTGGTGCTGATGTTCCTCATGGTTACGATGGTAAGGGCACCGAACAGGGACGATTTCTTCATCGACGTACCGCACATACCGAAGCCGCAGCGCACATTCATAACGCTGAACTCTCAAGACGTAATGTCTACGTTCCAGAAGCTCAATACTTATTACCATTGGCGCTACATGCCCTTGTCGGTAAGCGAATTCAAGCTGGCGATAGCCAGCAACATAAGGTATAACGGCATCCCCGTAAATCTCACCCCGTCCAACGTGGAGCTTCTGCTCGACCAGCTTATTGCCAACGGCCTCGTCGTTTCCTCCGGTGACCTATACGCCCCGAAGAGCTGGATAGACGAGAGCAAGCACGACATAGAGTATCTGGCGGTGTTCAAGAAGCTAAGGATATACATGGTAACGCACGCCTACGTATTCACAGACCTCGACACGAGCCAGACCTCCGACATGAACGTGGTCGTGGGCGGCGAAAGACACAACGTTGTCATATACGCGCCTTCTAGCAGGTTCAAGAACATTCCTGTGACTGCGAATTCCAAGACATTCATCGTGTTCATGAACGACGACAGACTGGAAGACTTCAGGGACCGCCTCTACTCGATATCAGATGCGGGCGCAGAGCAGCTAAAGCTCTACATATCAGCGGGATACGTGAAGCTGATATCCATGGAGAATCCGGTCAACATATTTGACTGAGCAATGATTATTCGCCTTCGTCCTTTCCCTCTTCTGCTGCGCTGCTCTCGACGATTTCGAGCGTATCTTCTTCGTCATCCTGCGCTTCGCCCTCCTCCTCCTTTACCTTTGGGTAATGCGCAGTAACGAGCTCCTCAAGCTTGCCGCGTATAACTGCCTTGTCTGTTCCGGTAAGGCTTCCCAAATCCTTGGAAAGCTGCGAGACGTATCTCATTATGGTCTTGTACTTGTTCTTCTCCACGTTCACCTGCTGCTTCCCGTGCATGTACCTCTGTATGTTCCTCGCAGCCTCTTGCAGCGCAAGCTTTATCTCGTCTATTATCTCATCTTCCTGGGCTATTGCCTCCTTTCCAACTCCCGAATATGGGACATATACCGAAGATATATTGACGAGTACGCTGACCGGCTGGTTGTCCATGTCTATTCCGTAGCGCTTCCACTGTATGTCCCTTACTGCCGTTGTTATGGCGCAGCTTCCGGTATCGAAAAGCAGCGGCACCTTGTTCGCGAACCTGAGTATGCTCCCGGTGTATTCCTCATTTCCGACCTTCTTTCCCGAGCCTCCTCCATATGATATTGCCGCTTCGACTATGAAAGGTATGCCTCCCTTGAAAACCTGCGGCCTCCTTTCTATCACGTGCATGTATTCAGGGTTAAGTATGCTACGCACTGCAAGCTTCACTCTTTCGGCCCCTATTGGCCTTATGACGCTGGCATCCGGAGCCAGCCATTTCACCTGTCTGAAAGCCTTTACGAGCTCCTCCGAATCATTCCATGTCGTGCTCCTCGGGCTTTTAGAGAAGTCAACTCCTGTCGCAATTTCCTTGAGCTCTTTTATCTTTCCCGGGCTGACCCTAGAAAAGCTGGCCATGAGGAAAGAGGCTATGCTGCTTTCCTGGCTCTTCTTCGCGAAGTCGAGTATGTCCATTATCGAGAGCCCGAGAGGATGCGGCAGGGTCTGCTTTGGCAATTCCGGAACCGCATCAGAGGATCTGACGAAAGTGTACTCTTTGCCTTCCGGGTCCCTGAACCTTATCTGCGCATGCGGGTTTGCCAACGCGGTCCTTTTCAGGTATTCGTATACGCCGTGTTCGCTGTTCTCGTACTTTACCTCGGCGAATTCGGCCCTTATTGCGGTTCCTGTTATTCCTTCCGGGTTTTCAAGCTCCTTGGTTTCGGTTATCACCGGCTTGTTTCCCATTGTGTCTATCGCTATGCTGCAGGAGTAGGCCTCGCCGTCCTTGGTAAAAGCTTTCATGCTCACGGGTTTGCCAGTGGTTATCTGCGAGAAAAGCGTGCATCCTGCGGCCCCGATTCCCTGCTGGCCCCTCTGCTGTATGTATCTGTGGAATTTCGTTCCGGCGAGTATCGTTGCCAGGGCTTTGCCTGCGAACTTTTTGGGTATCCCTGGTCCGTTGTCGCCAACTTCGACGACATACCTGTTTTCGCCGCTCTGCGATATCGAAACGCTTATGTCGGGAAGAATCCCGGCTTCTTCGCAGGCGTCCAACGAATTGGTTACGTATTCGTGCACCACAGTTACCAGCGACCTCACCAATCCGGCATAACCGAGCATCTGCTTGTTCTTCTTGAAAAATTCAGCTATCGAATGCTCCTTGAACTCTTTGAATATCTCATTGGCTTTTCTCTCCGCCATGCAAGCACCTAAAAATTAAGCTAATACCTGTGTTTCCTGTGGGCAGCCTCCATCTTTGTGTAGGCCAGCCTGTGCGAGCTGCCCTTCATTATTGTACGCGCCGCCGCTTCTGCCTCTTCTATAGCTTCAGAGCTGCCTATGAAGCTCACGGTATCACCGTACACTGCTATCATTGCCCCGCTCACGCTCTCCATGTACCTCTTCGCCTTTCCGTCGCTGCCTATGAGCCTTGATTTCATGTTCCTTATCCTGTTCTTGTTTCCTGTAACGTCCCTCAAGCTTATGCTTGAGAAGTAATACCCGTCCTTCAGCAGCAGCTCGGCTATCCTCATGCCGAAGCCCCTTCCGTAAGCCTGTATGACTCCCCTTGCAGTAAATTCACCGTAGCCGTCCCCCTCTATCCTTATGCAGTTCGGCTCCTCCAAGCTTATCTTGCAGCTGCACAGCTCGCCCAGCCTTTTCAGCATTCCGGGCTTCTGCCTGAGCATCTTGCTCCTCTCTTGGGGTATGTATATCTCCTCCATAAATTCACTTTAAGCGGTTAGGGTCGCACTAGCTATTGCTTTTTAAGATTTATAAGGTTTGTCGCTTGGCCTTATCAAAACATCAGTTCGTAAAGGTAAAAGCCACTGCCTATGCCCTGTCAATATGGTTTTGTGATGCACCAACATTTTAAATACTTATTTGCCTACTAAAGACTACATAGGCAATATGCTTGTAGGTATCCACTATAAAATATAACGGGATTTGCAAGTCAATTATGCCCGAAACAGGATGTGGTATGTTTGGGGAAAAAGCGCAATCCGCATTGGAATATCTAATAACCTACGGCTGGGCAATACTTATAATCGCTGTCGTGATCTCCCTTTTGTATCTATACATCGCTGTTCCTAAGGTAATAGTGCCTTCTACGTGCAGCTTCGTCACTGGTGCGGTTTGTCAGGACATGATATTCGGCACAAACACAACAACTCATGCCACAGTAATCGGGCTTTTCATAACTAATTCCAGGAAATATTCTATATATGATCCTGAAATTTATGCAAGTGTTAACGGAAGAAACACCAGCGCAATCGCCTGCAAGCCATCCTTTGTCCTTTCAGGGGGTTCGGTCATATGCGTGCTCCCAGTTCCGAACGTTTCATCTTCGCTGGGGCAGTTCTTTTCAGGAAACATTTACCTCAACTCATCGTACTGCGGACTCGCACCTAATACGTCATCTCCTTCATCCTGTGCGGCAGTCCCTAAGGAAACATACAAAGGCATTTACAGCGCTCACGCGGAACCCCTAGTTTCTCCAAGTTATACCTTATCCCTTTCAGTCCAAAATTCCACCAATCCAGCAAACAACGCGAAGGATGAACTCACTGCGAGGGTGGACCTTCTCGGATACCCGCAGAGCGGTGCCACAGTCAACTTTACAGCTACGTTCACAAAGAACGGAACCAATGCAATACCTCCTTATTCGTTGCAGAGCCAGTTCGTCACCACAGGGACAAACGGCCAGGCGATAAATTACATATGGGGCACAACTGTTTCGAACGTTACGGTAAAGGCCAGCTACGCCGGATTGAATGCAACAAAGACAATAAACTTCGTTGCAGTTGTCCCAATATTCTTCAGCATATCCAACATACCTCCATCGCTCCAAAGCAACCCTTCCGACATAGCCACAATAGGTGGAGTTTCATACTCATATTCGCAGCTTACCAGTAAACCGACCAGTTTCGACTGGGGCTGCAACACTACTCACACGTACAGCTTCAGCCCGATAATATACAATTCCTCAGGCACGCGCTTCGTTTTCCAGAGCGTAACTATTGACGGATTTAGTTCGAGCAGCAACTCCGGCACGGCAACGGTTTCCACGTGCAAGA
>JAKAUR010000037.1 GCA_021827665.1 Microcaldota archaeon | reverse complement strand
GGTTGTATTCCTTCCTGAAGTTTCTTCTTCTTTTGTTTGTCACAAATACAACATGCTGCCAGTTGTACTGCCACTCTAGGAAGTGAATTTTTAAATACTTTTGCGCCGATAATAAATCTGTAGGAACTTTCTCTTTTCTTTTTTATTTGTAGTCGAAAAAATTAGTGAATAATAAGCCTACCCCTGAGAGACCAACTTGCGTTGGCAATTCTTCCATGAATTGGCAAAAGATGCGCCAGCAGAAAGAGTTTCCATGCTGAAAACGGTATTGAACTTTGAAAGAACCTGCCTGTAAGTATAGAAAAGGCCTCATTGTATGACTATCTCTACATTATTGCATACATCATAAAATACGTATAATTGAATATTAGTCTTGGGAACGAAATAATAAAAAAACATAAAAGAGATGTTAAAATGAGAAAATATAAAAGTCAACTTCCTATATAAGATTTAAATTATAGCTTGCAAAAGGGATTCCTATCGGATATGATACCATCTTCTCATCTATATCTTACTTAAAAGATATTAAAATATAACTGTCGTTTTCATTGGTAACTTGTTTTATCGCTTTTAGTATCTGCTCGTTATCCGCTACCCACGTTATCGGCAGGCCGGTTTTCGCCTCGTTCATCTCTATCGCTTCTTTTCTTGCGCTAGTCTGTATCTCATAGCCCATTGCATCGGCAACGTCCCAGAGATATCTTTTCGCCTTGCTTACTGGGAAGGATATCAAGTCAGGTGAATGCTTTGCACTGCTAGTTACCACTAACATGTTTTCCTCGTGCAGCTTTTCTATGGTCTTTGCCATGAGCCTTTTGTGCTCCTCGCTGCCTAGCTTGTCTGACTGGTTTGCCATTATATATTCAGGATCCACCCATCTCTTTCCTTGCTCGGTCAACCTGTATGCGCTTTCTTCCTTCGCTGCAAACCCTGCGTTCACCAGCTTTTCCAATATTCCCGGCTTTCCCTGGTAACCGTATATCGTTGCGTCGCTTCCTACCCATCCTTTTTCCTTTATGTAGCTTACGAGCTTTGGCCTTCCTGCTCCTTCGTTGCGGTATACTGCAAGCATCGCAGCGTGCTCGGACGGGCTCGGCGCCCCTATTGGCACGGAAATCCTGCTCTTACGGACTTCATGCTTGCCGGTTATGCTTATCGCTTCTCTTTGTCCTTGGAGTTCTGCCGGTTTTACAAAGTTGGAATTAAGCCTCAGCCTTTTCAGCTCGGCGTCGCTTACCGGGTTTACCTTCACGTAGTCGAGCCATGTCTGGCCCCTCTGCGCCCTGAGCCTGTCCATCACGAGGCACTCGCCCTGCGCGGCGCTTTTGGCATATTCTATGTCTAGCGCGTTGAGCGATAGGACGTTGTTGCGCCACTGCTGCCTGTAGCTGTGGAGCATTACCACAGAGCTGGAGTTAATGAAAGCGTTTGGAAGGTCCTCCAGCTGCTGCGTGCTTGTTATTATGCCGAAGCCGTACTTCCTTCCGAGCCTGACTATCTTCTCGGCGAGCATCTCGTGGGCGTTCGGCAGCTTGAGGAACGACTGCTGCTTGGACATCAGCTGCCAGGCCTCGTCTATGGCTACGAGCAGCCTGGGCTTGGAGCCGATGGAGCCCTTCTCGAAGAGCTCGCATATCCTCTGCAATATGAAGTAAGTGACCAGCGACTTCTCGTTGTCGTTGAGGCCGGCTAGGCTGAGCACCGTGTTGCCGCGCATTATGTTGTCCCAAAAAGCCTGGGGCTCGTCGCCTATGACCCTTTCCACCGCCTTGAGCCTGTAGCCTATGAGGTAGTTCTCGCGCCTTTGGCTGAGCTCTCTCCATAGGGACTGGAGCGTCGGCTCCCCTTCCGGATAGAGCCTTGCGAGAGCGTCCCTTACGCGCGTGGCCTGGAGCTGGGTGAGATGGAGTGCGAGCATTAGCCCTTCCTCCACCATGGCAGACCTCTGCATGGGGTCGATGCCGTTGAGCCTGAATACGTTGAGCGTGAAGTTGCCCGGCACGCGCCACAGCGATGCGCCAGCTTCGCCTGCGAATCCCTCGAGCTCGCCCTGCCAGTCAAGCACCAGGAAGCCAGTGCCGTAGAGCAGCGACGCCCTTGCGAGCAGCGACTTGAGCGTTGTCGTCTTCCCGGAGCTGCTGCTCCCTGCTATCAGGACGTGCTGGTTGGGCTCCGAGAGAAGGTCAAGCGCGTATGGCCCCTGCGAGCCCCTTACTACTGCCCTATTGGACTCCCTCTGCCCCTGCGCCGAGGAACTGTTTGAGTATTGCAGCACGTGCCTCATGTACGAATCTCCAATCGCTATTCCAGATTTTACCACAGGCCCTTCTTTCTTCAGGCGCCCCCGAAGCAGCACAACCCATAAAAGGAATCCGCATAGCAAGAATGCGCCAGCGCCGCTCCCGAGGCCATAGAAAACCGCGAGCATCATGAATATCGGAGATGCAAACAGCATTATCAATGAGGCTTCGGCGGATGCGACAAAAAAGTCCCAAGCAAGCGCAACGTAGCCAGGGCCTTTTCCCTGCCCTGAGCTTATGTGCGAGCGCAGCGAGGATACCGCGTCTTCGCTCGTTACTTCCATGGACGAGGGGGGCGCAAGCCCCCCGGAAGCCGAATGCATTCGGATTTTTATCATGCGCCCGCCTCCTCAATCCTGTCCTTCACCATCTGAAGGAACTCTCCCAGCGTTTCGTCTCTTACCGATTCGGGATGTTCTAGCGCGTACGCCAGCGCCTCGGCGTATTTTTCTATCCTTTTCTCCCTATTCATGCTCCCACTATATCGCATATCTCCTCGCCTCCTACTGCAAGCGGCCCGTCTTTATCCAGCTTGCTGAGCAGCTCCTCTTCCAGCTCTCCGGCCTTGCGCTCCGCGAACTCCTTCCCCATCGCCTCGCGAAGTATGGAATAAGCGGTGCGGTAGCAGCCGCTTCCCATGTAGCCCCATGTGAATTCGTCGTGGTCCCTGCACCCGTGATCAAGGCATTCCCAGTTCCTGACTCTCCATACATCCCTGCCTTTTGAAGCCAGGAGCGGAGTGCGCCAGTGCGAAGAGAAGAACCTCATGCCCATGAGCGCTCCGAGCTTCTTTTTTTCATCTGCGCTCATGCCGCCACACCCTTCGCCTCGAGCTCCATCTGCCTTCTGAGGATGTTCCTTGCAAGGCTTGATTTCTTGTATCCCGCTTCGGCCTTCTTCGAAAGCCATTCGTCCATGCTGGTGTCGATGTATACGACCAGTGTTGCTGTTTTACCCATCGTTTCACCTAATATAGTAATATTAGGTGTATTATAAATACCTTTGCATAGAGAAGCGTTTACCAAAGTAATATTAGGAATATATATAAGCTTATGTGGTGCATAATATAATGTGATTGCATGGCAGGGGCTGAAAGCAAAGCTGATAACGAAGACCTCCGGATAAAGTTCACGAAGGTCAGGAAGGGAATGGGCAATGCGAAGTACTCGACTCTCATAACCACTATACCTTCAGAGATATGCAAGGCTCTGGGCATAACCGAAAAGGACAGCGTTGCCTGGAAGCTTGACAGCCGGAAGCGCGAGGTGGTTCTGACAAGGATGCAGCCTTTAGTGGGAGACAGGTATGCGCTGCTGCTCGACCTTCCCCAGGACCTTATCGACGCAAGAAGGACCAGGCTGCCGGAAAGGCTCACCGAAATGCTCATGCAGGCCAGGCAGCTGAAGGACGACTACTTACGCAACGGCTTCAAAAAGGAAGACGAGGAAAGGGTATATGCGGCATACGACAAGGCATACTCCGAAATCCGGAAGTACCTAAAAAAGGAGAAGAGCGAGAAGGAGGAATAGTGTTTTATCGCTATTCCAAAAAGCTCTGCTGATAAATATGACTAAACCAGTTATAATGCTCTTTCAAGCCAAAAAGCAAAGCTTATTAAAAATAGAGTAAATATTTTAATAGAGCAAAACAGAAAAGGACAAAGATTTGGAAACCATAATTAGAAATAAAGAAAAAACCAAAAGTAATCGTTAATTTGCAAAAATGTGCGGGTCTTTGGTTAAAAAGGAAAAATTAAGAATGAACATGGTGAGAAAATCAAAGATAACTCGAGAAAAGAGCCTAAGAAAAGCAGAAGGCTTCAAACTATTCTTGGCGTTATAGCTTTTATTGTAATCTTGTCCTTACTGGATTATGAATCATCGCAAGGAACAGCCACCTCAAGCGTTTACATAAATGGCACAGACTACCACTATTATAATCCTGAAACAGGTGCCAAGTGGACATATTTTACGCCTGGAAATTACAGCATGGCAGCAGGCTCTTCAATTAATGGTACATACCCGTTCACATCTAATCTGAACTGTTCCATGACCTTTACTAATGCTTCCTCTCTAACTCCGGGATTCACATATCAAATCCACAACCTACCTATTACATTTCTGCCAGGCACCCCAACCGACCTTAACATAACCATAATAGCCCCTTCTCATCCTTTTTCGGGCCAGCTTGATGTTAAAATATACATATATTACACCTGCTGACTTTTTCAGCCGTAAATAAACCTGTAATTTTAATTACCAAATTTTGCACTGTGGCAACAATACTGACGCGATACATAACTTTGCTTGATTATTTGTTGATTAAGTAAAATTTAAGCTTTTAGCATGAGAGAGCATTGTTTAAAAACTCCGAATCTGTCTAAAAATTCATCATCTTGTCTATAAAGTGTCTAAACACTATTTATACGGTTATTATTCAGTTGATTTGTGGGGTTGGTTTAGCTTACTAATTCGTCATAGCTCGGTATCTCCTTATAGTCTACATCTATTGTCTTGAAATGTTCCTTTGCACAGCTTATCTTATTTGTTTCGGAAGGTCTCAGATTCTCAAGACTC
>JAKAUR010000005.1 GCA_021827665.1 Microcaldota archaeon | reverse complement strand
GAAGAGAAAAGTATACGAATGGGAAGACTCAAGCACTTACATAAGGCTTCCTCCGTTCTTCGAAGGCCTTGACAAAATGGAGCCTTCGGTCAAAAGCATAGAGAATGCGTCGGTGCTTGCGGTTTTCGGCGATTCAATATCTACTGACCACATATCTCCAGCAGGTGCCATAGGCACGGACAGCCCAGCAGGGAAATACCTGATTGAGCATGGTGTGAAGCCGCAGGATTTCAACACCTACGGTTCAAGAAGGGGAAACCACGAAGTGATGATGCGCGGCACATTTGCGAACAACAGGACAAAAAACGTAATGATGAACGGCAAGGAGGGTGGTTATACAATATACCTTCCGGAAAATCAGGAAATGCCAATATACGACGCAGCAATGAAATATATGCAAAGCGGCACGCCTACAGTGGTGCTTGCGATGAGCGAGTACGGATCGGGAAGCTCCAGGGACTGGGCGGCAAAGGGTCCTAGCCTCATAGGGGTAAAGGCCGTTATCGCAAAGAGCTTTGAAAGAATACACAGGAGCAATCTCGTCGGCATGGGCATAATGCCTCTCGAATTCGAAAGCGGCCAGGACTATAACACCCTTGGCATAGATTACTCAAAACCAATAACGATAGAACTTGATCCGGGAATGAAGCCAAAGGCAAGCATAAAGATAAAGTACACAAGCAAAAAGACCGGCACTGTAGAATCGGCGCAGGTAAAGAGCAGGATAGATACCCCTATAGAGCTTGAATACTACAAATCTGGAGGGATATTAAATTATGTCCTTAAAAAGATATCGAAGTAGAACTGAGGTGCCGTATTGGAGGATTATTACGACCTGATAATAATAGGCGCAGGCATAACTGGTTCAGCCTTGTCTTTCGTAGCTTCGCGCTATTCGTCAATCAAGACTATATTGGTCATTGAAAAATATGACAAGATTGCGCCACTTAATTCTGATTCCAAAAACAACTCGCAGACCCTACATTTCGGTGACATAGAAACGAACTACACTTTGGAAGAAGCCGCACACACAAAAGCAGCCGCGGAACGAGTGTTAAAATATTCCGGCATGATGCCGAGAAGCGAAAGTGCAAGAATAATCTCGGAAGTGCAGAAAATGGTCCTTGCCGTAGGTGACGAGGAAGCAGAAAGGATAGAAAAAATATATTCGAAGGGAATGAGAAAGCTCTTCCCTGGGTTAAGAAAGCTTGATCGCAAGGCCCTGGCAAAGGTCGAGCCAAATACCATAAAAGGCAGGGATCCTTCGGAAACGGTATCTGCTCTGTTATCGGACAAGGGCTATATGGTAAATTTCGGGCTCCTTGCAAAATCGTTCTATGAAAGGGCCAAAAGAAAAGGCGTCAAATTTATATTCAATTGCAGGTGCCTCAGAGCGAACCCGATAGAAGACGGCCATGAGATAATAACCAACAAGGGCAGCTTCAAGGGAAGGTTTGTAATATTCGCTTCAGGCACATACAGCCTTTACTTCGCAAAAAAGCTGGGATATGACAGGAATCTTTCAATACTGTCAGTAGGAGGGGGCTTTTACGTGGCTCCGCGGATTCTCAACGGCAAGGTCTATAGGGTACAAGCCGGGGGCATACCCTTTGCTGCCATACACGCAGATCCAGAGATAACAAATCCAAAGATAACACGATTCGGACCAACGGTGAGCTTCCCGCTATCGCTTGAAATCAGGGAGAAGGGAACGACGCTGGATTACCTTAAGACATTCGATTTCGACATACCGACAATACAGAGCCTTTTCAACATAATAAACAATAAGGACATACGCAGGATAATGCGCAAGAACATGGTATATCCATGGCCCATAATCGGCAAGCACCTATTCATAAAGAACGAGGTTTCAAAGATAGTGCCATCGCTCAGTCCCGATAAAATATACCTAGACAAGAACTACGGAGGCATAAGGCCCCAGATAATAGACGAAAACAAGAGGTTTCTGAGTATGGGTGCGTCCAAGATAAGGGGCAATAACATAATGTTCAACATAACGCCGTCTCCAGGTGCTACCTCAAGCCTGCAGAGCGCAATAGACGACATAGTTTACATATGCACGCTCCTGGACATAGGGATTGACGAAAAGAAGATAGAATCGGAGCTTGGAGCGATAGACTACAAGCACCTAAAGGAGAAGATGAACGGCCATAAGCAAATCTGAGCGATCCGATGAAATACCACCTTGAATGCACCAACTGCGGTTCGATATTCGAGAGCGATTATGCCTCGCAGGTGTGCCTGAAGTGCTCCGGCATACTCGAAGTGGTTTACGATGGCAGGATGCCTAAGATAGGAAGCATAAATTACTTCTGGGACATGGAAAAGGCAATGCCCTCTGGAAGATATACTCATTTTTATCTTGGCAATACGCCTTCAATAAAATCAAAAGACAGAGGCAACCTTAGGCTTAAACTCGAGTTCCTAAATCCCACACATTCCTTCAAGGACAGGGGCTCGGCGATAGAAGTGGCAAAGGCTGCTGAATACGGGTTCAAGGAGGTTGCGTGCGCATCCACAGGCAACATGGCATATTCAATAACATACTACGCGAAACTCTACGGGCTTAAGGCAAAGGTATTCATAAGCGACAACGCCAACGAGGATAAAATAAATGACATAAAAAGCGTGGGCGATGCCGATGTGCATAAGGTCGACGGCGATTTTACCAAGGCACAGGGCATGGCCTTGGAATATTCAAAAAAGCGCAATGTGTTCCTCTGCGGAGACTATTGCTACCGCAAGGAGGGGCAAAAAACCATAGCATACGAAATCTGCAACTCCGGAACGGCACCAGAAAACATTATCGTTCCTGTTGGAAACGCAACGCTGCTAAGCGCGACATACAAAGCTCTTACAGAAATGAAAAAATCCGGCTCAATAAAAAGCATGCCTCGCATAATGGCGGTACAGTCGGACAAATGCAAACCACTCGTCGATGCTTATTCTTCAGGATCAAAAATAAAGTATCGGAAGCCTATGACTTCAGCGGATGCAATAGCCGTAGGCTATCCCACATACGGGGAGCAGGGAATCGAGGCAATAAGAAAAACAAACGGAAAGGCAGTTTCGGTAAGCGAAGATTCGCTAAGAAGGGAGCAGAAAAGGTTCCTGAAAGATTACGGGCTGGTAGCAGAACTAGCTTCAGTATCGACCATCGCGGCTTTTGACAAGCTAAAGCTGAAAGGGAGCACCGTCGCAGTAATAACAGGTTCTAACGTTTGAAATTCAACAGCACCATCTTAAGCGAATTCTTTTTATCCACGTAGAAATCTATGTGCTTTTTTGCTCCTATTCTTATCCCTTTATTGCTTGAAGTCCCGAACATTATTTGGCCCACGTCCCTTTCTATCGTAGCACTGATTACGGCGCGGTCGGTGAAAACGCGCCTGATTTCAGGCTTTGCACTTTTGCTGCCATAAAAATCCCTTATCCTTACTGGTAATATGTGCGCCAACCCTATCTTTCCGTATTCCATGCGCTTCTGCTTCACGCCGTTAAGCACGTCGGGATAAGAATAATACCCAGTAGAGCCCAAAGGCGTGGTTACTATGAAACCGTTTGATATTGCATAAGTGCGAAACGATCTTTTTCCCTCTCGTACTGTTATGTCATACCTCATGGCTTCTTTTGTCGCATACCTTTCCACAAAAAAATCGTAAAGTGAAGAATACCTTTTCCCCGAATATACTGCATTGAGCAGAGGCTGCCTCTCAATCTTGTAATCGCCTGTAGTAATTGCCCTCACTATCATGGAAAGGCTCTTGGAATCTATGTTGGCCTGTGCATTGTAGCTCACGCTGCCGTTGGGCTTGTTCCAATTCCTGCTTAAGAACAAAACCGGCCTGTCATCAAACTCAATGGACTTGTTGGCAAAGGTTCCATCTCCTCCAACGAATAGCGTCATTTCATATCTGGAAGCCGAGATCTTCAGCCCCATCCTCTCCAAAGCCTTCCTTATGCTATGGGCTTTGTCGTTATGATATTTGTCTATAACCAAATTTATTTCCATAATTTATACCTTTTTATCCATAATCCATATTTAATAATAATAAGCTAACTAGTGCGTTTGATGACTTCAAAACATGAACCCGGAGCCGGAGATATCGATGAAAGCCGCATACCTTCGTGGATAGCGTGCGAGGATCTTCTTGTAAAAATGAGGGAGGAGCTTATAGACAGGGCCATAAAGCTCCTAAACAAGGAGATAGAGTCCGGGCACATAGCAGTCAACGGTAGCACGCTCTTCTCGAGCGAGGCCAATGCCGACATGGAAGAAGCCATGTACCTGATAAACAACCTCATAGACGATTCGGGAAGGCTTCACAAGGAGTACAACGAATACATAGAAAAAAACAGCGGCAGGAAGCTTTCGGAGGCCGAGGCAAAAAAATTAGGCGAACTGCAGAAATTCGTGCTTTCGGTCGAGCACCTAAACATGCTTATGGAATACAGCAGGGTGCTGAGCTCATGGGCTGACGCAGCAGGAAAGATGATTGACGGAAAGGACATAGTCGACATATTGGAGAGGACGATAAGCAAAGACGAGCTGCGCAAGACCGTACTAGAATTCTTCATGAACGACAAAGAATGCAGGGCGCTGTTATCAGTAAAAGAAATCGAAGCGATAAACTCCGTATTGGGCGCTTGATTCATGGCTTCCAAAAAGGGGTACACGGAACCAAAGGCATACATGGAAGAGGACAGGGAGGAGCGCGAGCGTGAAAGCAAGTACGGCAAGAATTACAAGTGGATAGCGCTTTCCAACACCACCCTTGGGGCGCTGATGTCCGCGATAAACGGAACCATACTTATAATATCGCTCCCAGCAGTTTTCTCAGGCCTGGGGGTCAATCCACTGATAGCGAGCAACATAGCTCTTCTGCTCTGGCTGCTTCTAGGCTACATGCTGGTTTCCGGAGTGATAGTCGTAACCATAGGCAGGCTATCAGACATGTACGGAAGGGTAAAGCTG
>JAKAUR010000021.1 GCA_021827665.1 Microcaldota archaeon | reverse complement strand
CCGATCTAATACGCATGACCATGCACCCAGATATCGAACAAGCAATATTTATTAATCGGCAAATAATTAAAATAGTAAGTATGGTGCTAGTATGGCTGACATATTCGTGGAGATAGAAAGGATAGACGGCAGTCTCAGAATTTTGGAATCCAGGCTTGATGAGGCAGAAGGGCTTTCCAGGCAGCTCGTCAGGGCGTGCGGCATTCTAATAACGAACATACACAGAAGGCAGGATGGCACGAAACAGGAATTGGAAGCGGCAAAGAATGTCGCCGGTGCTCTTATGAAGATGAATGAGGCCAACGAAAACATGAAGCTCCATTCGCTGCAGGAGTATGCCGAAGCCTTCATATTCTACGCAGCAGTATCGGAGGACAGAATTCCTGATTCCGCAGAAACAGGAGTAGGCGACAGGCCCTACCTGCTCGGCATGATGGATGCGATAGGAGAGCTAAAGAGGGAAGTTTTCGAATCCCTTTCTAAAAACGAAGTGGAAAAAGCCAGGGATTACGCAACAGCCATGCAGGATATGTATGATGCGTGCGCGGGAATACGCTACCAGGAGCACGTGCTTCCCGGATTCAGGCGCAAGCAGGACGTAGCAAGGGTCCTGGTAGAGAGCTGCAACGCGGAGTTGCTGCATTTTGGACGAAGATAGACGTCTACCCGATTGGCGTTGTACGCACCGGCATTATAATTATGATTCGTTGCCGCAACATTGTGTTGCGCGCTATAATGCAGAAAATACTCTCCCCAATGAGCGGCTTCGGGAGCGCTTTGAAGCAAATAGTTATGGACCCTAAGCGCGACTGCAGGGACAAAGTATCAGAATCCATAAGCGAGCTCAAGAAGTACACGCAAGGATATGAAACTGCGTTTCATAGGATAATAAACGGCTCGATAGAGGAGATTGCTGTCGCAGCGAATCCCATGATGGCGAACAACGAGAAAGAATATAATGTCCTCGTGCGCAACGTGATGTCTTCAATAGGGCTGCTTTTCGACGTTTCGCTGAAGGACGAAAAGGTCGCCAATGCCATAACTGAAAGGTTGAGAAGATGGCAGACAGAGGAGATAGAAGAATCGCTAAGAGAATATAAGGACAGAACCAAGCTGAGGCTCCGACTCACTTTCCTGATTTAAGCAGGGAATTGCAATACATGGAAACCTTCTTGCTGGAGGCCAGCCTTTCTATCATTTCCTGGACCTTTACCGAATTAGACCCTGAGATTATGGCTTTGGCTATGGGCTCGTGGATGCCGTTTGATTTTATGAAGTTTGTCACCATAGACACGCGCTCCGAGTATTTGCCTCTTAAGTATTTGTAAACTGCAGGCTGAGCCACCCCTAGCTTTAACGCTATGGTTTCCTGAGAGAGCTTGTAATTGCCGTAAAGCGTGTCGGATACCGCAATCCTTACTGCAGGTATTGAAAATTTCGTGAGCTTTTCGCACAGCATCTGCATATTATCACTCTATGCCGAATATGTCCTTTAGATTTTTCTTTATCCCCTTGTTCTTTTCCCAAAGGAGTTTGCCGTCGTCCTGCGCTTCTGGCCTGGGCTGGCTTTTTTGAAGCCCGAAGCCGAATGCTGGCTTTTGCCTCTGAACGGGTTTTTGAGCCATCGGTTTCTGCTGTTTTTTCTGTACTGCAGGTCTCTGCGGCTGCTGTGCTCCGGAAGAGCCGAACCTGGAGGCTATCTCCGATATTACGCCTGATTCGTCCTGCACCGCTATCAGGTTGGCGCCTTCCTCAAGGGCAGTTCCGAAATCTTCGGAAGTGCTGCACGCCACGGCGTTGAAATATCCGCTTTTGTTGGCCATAAGCGCGAGCTTTATCGGGTTCTGGCATATGACTATCGCTACGGTCTGGTCGTCGGCATTGCTGCTTATGTCGGATATCACAGATTCTGGAGCCGAAGAGTCGGCTTCAGATATTATCGGATTGTCGCCAACCCTGCTTATGGCGTTAGCAAGCTTAATCGCTGCGCCTGAATCAGAAGATGAAATGTAGAATTTCAATTTCATGCACCTTTTTGGGATTTTATGCCAAATGGAGTAAGGACAGTTAATCTTATTATATGGCTAATATTTATTAATTAACCTGCAATAACAATAACAAGGTGTTTAATTGCGAGGAAAGGATACACTAGTAATCTGCGAGTCATGCGGAAGGAAGGTCCCCAGGAACAAGGCCGTAATATTCGAGAAATCGATTAGCTTCAGCACAGACCTGAAGACGGCAAACGACGTGCGCTTCTTCGAGCGCAGAAAGGTCTATTACTGCATAAGCTGTGCAAAGCACAGGGGAATCTTCGAGCAGAAAAAGCGCCAAGCCATAGAAAGATCGAAGAAAATGATGTGAATGCCAGTAGATCCTGACGATATGCTGATATTCAGGATGCGGCACATGACACCCAACATTGGAGTGGCGCCGCAGCAGATATCTCAGGCTACGCCGGCCCAGCAGCCAAGGCAGCAGCCGGAACAGACACGGGCAAGCACACAGACCCAACCCAAAGCGGCAGCGCAAGCGCCGCAGCAGATATCCAGGTTCGTGCCTCCCGCAGAAAGCAGGAGGCCTGCTTCAAATTTCAAGGAGCAGGCAGAGACGCCAATGTTCGTAAGCCCGAATGTGTCAAATACGGTAATAGAAGAGGCGGTCGAAGCTGCAGGGGGCGACATGTCTCAGATGTCAGCAAAGAAGAAAGGCAAGAGCCGTTCCGAGGAAGAGAGCGAGGAAGCAGCCGAAGGGCTGTCGTGCGTATGGCACCCGTGGAGGCCCGCATACGCGATATGCAACTACTGCCACAGGCCGTTCTGTTTCGAGGACATAGTAGAGCAGAACGGGCATTACTACTGCCTTGAAGACATAGACAAGGTTGGCACGGAGAGTGCAATGAGCGAAGTGTCCGGAAAGCTGAACTACATCAACGTGGGTGCAATATCTGGCATAATGTACGTGGCGGTTTTCCTTATTTTCATACTTTTTGCAAGCACGCAGCTTTCCAGCGTTATAAGCTATTCTAACAGCGTCGGCTTTTTCGTTTTCCTGTCTAGCGCCAAGCTTAGCGAGCTGTTGCTTGTTCTCGAAAGCGCTATGATGCTGCTGGCCTTCGTAGCAGGGTTCCTGACAATGCTGCACGCCAAGGCAGCTGTTGTGTTAGGCCCGATAGCGGCATTGCTTTCCATAATAATGTTCACCTATGGGTTCGCCGTTTATGGGACATTGTACGCTGCGGTAATAGCAGCGGTGACCTTAATGGCACTAATAATGCAAGCCTACTCGCTTGTCGGCTCGCGCAGCGTAGAAGCAGTGGAGGAGAAAAGCACCAATGACCAGGACAACACGGAAGTACAGTTTGCGAACGTTGGCAGGTTCTAGTCCTCGCTTGAAAACGTTATGAGAGTATTGCCAATGCGCGTCTCCATTGGCATATCCTTGACATTCCTGGCGTTTGACCTTGAAGGCTCGAAGCCTGCTGTTGCAATGATGCCTGCGGTAACTGCCGACTGGTCGATGCCAGAAGCTACTGTAGAAAAATTACGCGTAGCATTGCGTATCAGCCAACCGGACGGCTCGCTTAACAGTACCTCTTTCCATGAAGACAGCCTGTATCTTGCATCAAGCCCGGCGCTTATGTGTATGGCCTCCGGAAACTCCAATGAGGAAGCATTTGATTTATTGAAAGACGCACCGACATATCCTGTCTCGCGATTGTAAGAGTAGTATAAATCATCGACAGGATATGGCGATGTTATGAAAGACTTGTAGCTGTTCTGATTGCAGTAAGTGGTATAAATTCCGAAGCCTATATCGTCCCATGTGTTGGTGTCGTACGTCAGCCTGGCAAGCACCGAACCCACAGGTATGGCGTTTTCGCCTGCTATTTTCCTTGCGGAGGCCATCGAATGCCTCATGTCGGCGTATGTTGGCAGTTCCCATTTCGGCATCACTATTTCCCTTGCGAGCTTTTCCGTGCCTATTTCGACAGAATGGTTTTGGTGCCAGCGCGTATTGTTTTCCATCCTGAGGAGATGCGCGGCCTCGTGCGCGAGCGTTATCTTCTCGTCGCGGTAATCAAGCTTTGTTGAAACCACGATGAACAGGTTGCCTTCAAAACGTATTATGTAGCCGTCGCCCTCAAGTGGTTCGCGCATTACCTTGAATTCCTTTTCGCCCTGCCAGAGCTTCAGCCTGAGCGTGCCTTTGGAGCCATACGCGAACGAGTCTATTGACTTCTTTGCATAGCGCACCATATCCGTGAATTCCGCCGAGTAGTCTTCAAGCTTCGCGTTGATGGTGGAGTTCATCCGAACACGCTGATTGCTGGCGCTCCGGTAATATTTATTCTTTTGTGGTTGGCGTAAATTATGCAGTTTCCAGGCTCCTGTTTTGGTACCTGCCGCGCTTCTCTATGTCTGCAAGCTTTTTCAGAACCTCGCCGGCCTTTGAGAAACCGTTTCTATATGCGCCTTCAAACGCATTAAAATCTCCTTCGTTGACCGACCTCTTGAAGAGCAGTACGTCGAAGGCCATATCCTCTACAGAGCTCGAATAGTAGGAAAGCCCGAAGTCTATCACAGATATGGTGCTGCCTGATACGAGTATGTTGGCGGTGGTGAAATCACCGTGTATTATCCCGGAGGAGTGGAGAGCTGCCATAGCTTTGCCAGAGGCTTCTGCGCTAGGCCTTCCAAAACCTGATTTTTTAGACGCCTGCATCCCTCCGAGCTTCTCCATTATTATTGCGTATTTCGTGACAAGAAGGGGCTTCGGCGCGCTTATAAGCGACGAAGCCTTCGAAAGAATCCTCGCCTCCGTTCTGGTGCGCGTGCTCCTTAGCGATTCCTCTATCTCCTTGACCAGATACGGCTTTGGCCTCCTGTATTTCATCACCGCCTTTATCCCAAGCAGCTCAAGCTCGTATATGTCGGCTTCCGCGCCTTCCGAGATTTTCTTCAGAGCCATTTCAGGTCCACCCCGTCTATCCTATACCTCTGCTCGACCGCATAGTCGCCGTGCCCTGGCTTTGCCCCTCCTCTGTGCATTAGTTCGCCCACATAAGCGATCATGGCGCCGTTGTCGGCATTGTATTCATTGGGCGCAGTGTAGAAACCGACCCCGTGAGATTTTGACATTGCGGTGAGTATCTCCTGTAATCTTTTGCTTTGGGCGACGCCGCCGCACAGTATAACTCCTCGTTTTCCAGATAGCAGCAACGCCCTTTCTGACGCTTCCGCTATCATGCTGAATGCTGTTTCCTGCAACGAGTAGGCAACGTCCTCTACTTTATGGGACGAAAGAGCCTTAACCGCGTTTGTGAGCAATCCGGTAAACGTAAAGTCCATGCCCTTGACAGTATATGGCATCTGCATGTAATGGCCATTCTCAGCTATCCTGGCTACCGTCGAGCCCCATGCCGGATTTAGCTTCGCCGCCCTGGCGAAGTTGTCTATCATGTTGCCTACTCCTATGTCGAGAGTCTCCCCATATACCGAGTAATGCCTGAAGCGCCGTTCGGTTATTCCGAGTATCTGAGAATTGCCTCCGCTTACGTATACTGCTAGCGGGTCCTTGAAGCCGGAAAGGTGCGTCGTTATCTGTATGTGGCCTATTGCGTGGTTTACCGGATATAACGGGACTGAAAGCATCTCTGAAAGCGTCATTGCGGCGAGCTGGCCTATCCTGAGGCACGGCCCGAGCCCGGGACCCTTGGTATAGCTTATTGCCTCAATTTCCGAAAGAGGGATTCCAGATCCCGAGACAGCCCTTTGTATGACCTCCCTTGCATTGTTTGCGTGAAACTCTGCAACGCGCGATGGTATCATGCCTTTGTCGGTTATCTTATACATTTCCTTTGCATTGGCCAGTATTTTGCCTTTATACGATATGCCTACGCCGAATGTATGCGCACTGCTTTCTATTCCAAGTACGGCCATTTGATGCACGCTCACGCTAGCCTATTTATGCAAAACAAGAAATAAAAACAGGTCAGGACGCAACGTCTATGCTTGCATCCTTGTAGCCCATGTTCACTAGCACGTTCTTGACCTTCGACTTGTGGTTCCCCTGAAGCTCTATCATGTTGTCCTTTGAGGTGCCGCCGCATGCTAGCGTCCTCTTGAGGTTCTTCAAGGCGTTTTCTATGTCTCCGGAGTTCAACCCTTCGACTATCGTGACCACTTTGTTGAACTTGGCCTTCTTGGTATAGACCTTTATCCTGCTTTCAACTTCCTTATCTAAAACATCGCACACGCAGAGTTCTTTCGGCAATCCGCACTTGGGACATATGTCGCTCATTTCTTCGCTGCACCTCTTTCGTTGAGCACAGTCTTTATCCTCGCTATTGTCTTCTTCATCTCGCGAATCTTGACTACCTTGCTGGAAACTCCGGTTGCTGCGACCTTCCTTTTCTCTATGGCCAGTTCGAGGTTAAGCTCGCCTATCTTAGTCTTGAGCGCATTCTCCTGCATTGCCCTTATGTCTTTAATCTTTATTTCAAACACCTCAGATATACACTATATTTTGCCGATTAATATATTAAAAGCTTTCTGGACGGTCACTTCGCCCCGACTCTTGCGTTGTCGAGCACCGAGCCGCAATCGCACGAGCGTTCCTTTGGTATCTCGTTTATCATGTCCGCCACCATCTTCCTGATCTTTTCTATGCTGGAAGCGAATCTCTTTCCTACGTCCTCGAACGATACCGGCTTTATGTGTTGATCCTCTTCTATTCCCGCATCGTAGTCGGTCACCACTGCTATGGACGAATAGCACATTGCGCGCTCCCTTGCAAGCGTTATCTCAGGGTATTGGGTCATGTTTATTATGTCCGCACCTATGTTGTTGAACATCTTCGATTCCGCCATTGTGGAGAATCTTGGGCCGTTTATCACTATTATCGTTGCGTTCTCGTGATATTTTATGTCGTCGTAGTCGCTTACGCGCACGGCCATTTTGTGCATCTCAGGACAATATGGGAAAGCCGTGCTTATGTGCGTCACCTGCGGGCCGTCATAGAAGGTATCGGCTCTTCCGCTGGTCATGTTTATGAACTGGTTTGGCAGCGCGAAATCGCCTGGGACGAAATCCATCCTAAGGGAACCGACAGCAGTTATGGATATCAGCCTCTTCACCCCTAGAGAGTCAAGGGCCGCGATGTTTGCCCTGTAGTTTATCTTGTGCGGAGGTATTGTATGCCCCTTGCCGTGTCTCGGGATGAAGGCCACGCTTCTTCCGTTTATGGTTCCAAGCGCTACCTTGTCGCTTGGCTTTCCATACTCGGTGTCTATCTCAATTTCTTCTGGATTGTCAAAAAGGGAGTAGACCCCAGACCCCCCTATCACTCCGAATTCTGCCTGTTTGCCTTCCATACGTGCACACCCTCAATACCAGCCCCTTGCCTTCATGGCCGCTGCAACTCTCGACACTGCTATTATGTAGGCTGCGGTCCTCGGGGTTATCTTCTTTCCCTTGTCGTCGTACTCCTTCTTGGTTGCCATCATGTCAGCGTATGACTTTGTTATTATTTTGTCGAGCTTGGAATAAACCTCTTCGGCGCTCCAGTAGTAGCCCCCTATGTTTTGCACCCATTCGAAATATGAGCCTATTACGCCTCCAGAGTTTACCAGGAAGTCGGGAACGTCGAATATGTTGCGCTCGTGCAGTATCTTGTCTGCATCAGGCGTTACCGGACCGTTCGCGAGCTCAAGCACCAGCTTTGCTTTTATCTTGTCTGCGTTTGATCCAGTTATTTGGTTTTCTATGGCTGCAGGTATCAATATGTCTACGTCGCTCTCCAAAAGCTGTTCGTTAGTCATCTTTTCGCCGCCCTCGTAGCCGCTAACGCTGCCGGTTTCCTTCTTCGCCTTTTCGAGCTTGGCAAGATCCAATCCGTTAGGATCGTATATGGCGCCGTTAGAGTCGCTTATGGCAACGACATTGGATCCGTACAATTTCTTTGAGAGGGTGTAAGCGTACATTCCGGCATTGCCGAATCCTTGGACTGCTATCTTTGCTTTCTTCAGGTCTATTCCTAGCGTTTTTGCCGCTTCCCTCATTACGAAAAGACCTCCCATTGCCGTAGAGTCGCTTCTTCCTTCGCTCCCCCAGACCTCCAAGGGCTTTCCTGTTATCGTTCCGAACTCGTTGTGCCTCACTATATTGCTGTATTCGTCCATCATCCACGCCATTATCTGCGGAGTTGTATAAACGTCTGGGGCAGGTATGTCGACTTGCGGGCCTATGTATTTCCCTATAGCCCTTATGTAGCCCCTTGACAGCGCTTCTATTTCCTGCTGCGTCATGCTTTTTGTGTCGCAGATTACTCCACCCTTGGCTCCGCCAAACGGCACGTTTGCAAGCGACACCTTCCACGTCATCCACGCGGACAAGGCTTTTACTGTATCGAGGCTTTCCTTTGGGTGGAACCTTATCCCCCCCTTTGTCGGTCCCCTCGCGTCGTTGTACTGCACCCTGAAGCCCTGGAAAACCTTCACTTTGCCATCGTGCATGCGCACAGGTATGTTAACTACCAGCGTCCTCATCGGCTCTCTTAGTATTGCATGCGCCTGCTCGTCAAGGCCCATCACTTCCGCAGCTTCGTCGAGCTGCTCTTGCGCTATCTTGAAAGGATTCAATTCTTCTGCCATTTTTCCACCTATTGCAATTAGGAGTAGTTGCTCCTCATTCATTTTTCCAGCAAATTATATAAACGTCTTTGGCATTCTGCGATTACAAGAATAAAATTTGTTTTTTCAAGATGGAAACGGAAGCAAAAAGAGAAGGAATTTTGTCGCCGTGAAAACGCTTTTTATGAATTGACAAAAGCAAATTATCGTAAGGGAAGAAAGGTTCCGATATTAAAGTAAGCTTTATATATATTGTGCATTGAAGTATTTAATAGCACTTAAAGGTGTTAGTACATGGGAATGAAAAACCAAAAAGCGCAAAGCGCTATGGAATACCTAATGACATACGGTTGGGCAATACTGATTATTGCAATAGTGCTGGCGGCACTGTTCTCTCTGGGAATCTTCAGCAGCAGCTCCTTCACAGGAACGACTTGCATAGCTACCTCAGGATTCATATGCGCTTCGCCAGTTTGGACCGGCGGAATACTGCACGTAACGCTTGGACAGAGCACAGGCACATCTTGGACTGGCGTAACGTTCTTCGTAGTACCTTCTGGAGGAGCTACGCCAACGTCAACAACGCAGGTTGCAACTGCACTGGCAGCAAATGCATACATAACCGGAACATCACCTACAATACCTACAGGCGGTTCTATGTCAAGCGGCCAAACTGGCGCGTATACATTCACCCTTAGCGACAATGCAACGGACTTCCCGACAACGGTTGGCTCGTCCGCATCTGGAACAATGTGGGTAGAGTATACAACTCCAAGCGCATCAGGTTTGCTTTCACAGGTAGCAACAATGACTCTGAAGGAAAGCTGATTAGTTCAGCTTTTCTTTCTTTTCTTTTTCTTTTTTAATTTGATTTTGCAACATAGCGGCAGCTATCTTCGCTTTGGTTTTTTGTTAGGTTGCTCGCGTAAAATAAGCAGGAATTTACCGTTTGCCTGATCTCAGCTCTACGAGCTCTTTCTTCATTGACAGCACTTGCATGAGCTCGTTCGCGCTTAACAGAGGCTTCCTCAGCCTGTCTGTGTCGTCTATGGCTATGCGCGGGCATGCAGTATTTACAAATGCGTCAAACTCCATCATGTTGTTTATGGAATCGAAGTCGAAGGTATTCGAAACAAGAATCGCGGCATTAAGCCCAGCTTCTTCTATTTTCTTTTTCAGTATCTCGGCAAGCTTAAGATTGTGCTGGCCGTTCTTTGTGCTTACAAGTATGGCTATCGACTTTGCCTCCAGCGAAGCCAAGACTTTGCCCTTGCTTCTCCTTTGGTAGGTGTCCCTGAGGCTGTCTATGAATTCAACCTTGTTGTCGAAAGGCTCTATGACCAGAAACGGCTTCTTGGTATTGAGAAGCGCACCCAACGGGTGGAATATGCCACCACCGAAATACACGTGGGCGTCAACCTTTCCATCTATGGAGGCTGCGCTCCCTATGTCGCAGCCCAATATCTGGCCCGGATGCTTGGCAAAGCCGTAGGGCTTCCCTATGAAGACCTCCTTGCCGTTTTTCTCGTAGAATTCCTTAATGTCATCAAGCTGATGAAGATGCTGGACCGTGGTTACAAGGCCAATCCTCTTGAAATCCTTCAGATATTCCAAGGATTTCGGAAGAAGATCCATAGGTGCGTCTATCTCGTAAGGAACGTATTCCACGTTGAAGTCTACCTTGTTGAACTCGGCATGGCCGTAGTGTATGAGCTTGTCTACATTGAGGTTTCTGGCCTCGTCTAGGGCTAGGTCGCAAGCCCCGAAGTTCGGAGAAGCGGATACGAACACCTCGTTGCCATCTTTTTCAAGGCTTTTTGCGTATTCCAGCGCCTTCTGCTTGAGGCCTTCTGGAAACTGTATGAGTATGCGCATTAAAAACACTAAGTTAGCATTTAAAAAAAGTAATATTTATGCCTGTTGGCTTTTTGCAGGCATAAAATGTTGCATTGCTGGAAAGGCTCAGTTCTTTGCCTGTTGTGCCTGCTCTATGTTGAGCTTGTAAAGCCCGGAAAGCTTGGAAGATGCCCTCCTGAAGGCTTCCCTCACATGAGGCACGTTCTTTGCCCTGGTCTTGACCATGAATACCGGCTGGCCCTCCCTGAGCCTTGCAGCTACGCTCACCGGCTTTCCGAACGCGTGGCTCATTCCCTGCGATATACGGTCTGCTCCTGCTCCAGTAGCCATCCTGTGCTCCCTTATTATCATGTGCGGGTAGACGAGAACCTTGAAATAGAAATCGCCTGGAGCGGTTAGCTCCATGTGCTTGTTTATCATCTGCCTCGCAGACTCTATAGAATTGGAGCGCAGCTGTATCGCCTGCTTTGTCGTGAGGGTCAATACGGTGTCGAAATCCGGCCTGTCCACTCCCATGTTGAATACCAACAAGCTCGTGTGCGGCTTAGCCCTTATGTAGTTCTTTCTTGGCTTCTTCTGGGAGTACCTAGCCCACGCCTGCGAAAATATGTACCTGAAAGTCCTTGCCGGTCTTAGCCTTGTCATTATAAACACTCCTAAAAAATCTAATGCCCCCTTTAGAAAAGAGATTAGCGATTATAGTTTAGCATAAAAACCTATAAAAAGATTTGGAAATCCCGGCTCAGGTATTTAGGATTATACATTTAAACTTTAATAGAGAATACTTTTCAGGTGACACAATGGAGCTCTTGGACAACGCTTTGAACAACAATGATTTTGATGATACGCTTTTCAAGGCCAAGATCGCAGTATGCGGCCTTGGAGGGGGAGGAAGCAACACCATACAGAGGATGGTAAAACAAGGCATAAAGAGCGCCAGCTTCATAGCCGTAAACACGGATTCCAAGCACCTCAACAGCCTGGATCCGTCGATAAACAGGATACTGATAGGCGGGCCTTTGACCAAGGGGCTCGGAGCAGGAGGTTTTCCCGAAATGGGAGCGAGAGCCGCCGAATATTCGAGAGGAGACCTGAAGAAGGCGCTCGATGGCTACAATTTAGTATTTGTATGCGCCGGAATGGGCGGAGGAACAGGTGGAGGCGCAGCGCCTATCGCTGCCGGCATAGCAAAGGAGAACGGCGCGATAGTGATAGGCATAGTCACATTCCCGTTCAGGCTTGAAAAAGTCAGGCTGCAGGTGGCCATGAAGAGCATACAGGAGCTCAGGAAGAACGTAGACACGCTCATAGTCATAGACAACCAGAGGCTCGTCAGCTTATACCAGAACCTTGCGCTTGAGCAGGCGTTCAGGGTTGCAGACGAGGTAGCTTACAGGGCGGTGAGGGGCATTACCGAGACCGTCAACACGCCGAGCTTCATAAACCTTGATTTTGCGGACGTCAAAGCCGTGATGAACAGCGGCGGCCTGGCCATGATAAGCATAGGAGAGGGCAAGGGCACCAACAAGGTTGACGAGGCTGTCGAGGACACGCTGAAGAACAAGCTTCTTGACGTGGATTACGACGGAGCTACCGGAGTGCTCATGCACATAACCGGAGGCGACGACCTGACTTTGGGTGAGGCCAACGAGATAGGCAGGAAGCTCACGGAGCACATATCGCAGAATGCAAACATACTGTGGGGTGCCAGGGTTGACCCTGCATACAACGGCAAGATAGAGCTCATAGCTATATTTACCGGTGTGAAAAGCCCGTCGATACTCGGAAGCTCTGAAAGCGGCGAGTTCGGACCAAGCAATGACAGGAAGAGCTACGGCATAGACGAGATATGAGTTAAATATATGGTCCGGCACAATAATGTTTCGGTGATTTTACGGGCATGCTGAACGATGGGGACAGGAAAGTCCTCGAAGAAACTTTCAGGAAGGAGATGTTGGAAGACGTATCCGTTATGTACTTCACGGATTCCAAGGAGAGATGCGAATACTGTGGGGAAAATCTAGATCTGCTGAAGGAGCTTAGCGCGATAGACAGCAGGATAAAGCTTACTGTATACGACATAAACGAGCACCGGAGCGAGGCAAAGTTCCTCGGGGTGGACGCCGCTCCGTCTACGGTGATTGGCGGAAAGCGCATTTACGGCGTGATTTACAAGGGCATACCCGCAGGCCACGAATTCTCTTCGTTGGTGGGAGACATAATAGACGCGTCAAGGAATTCGACAACACTTTCAGAAAACACGAAGAAGAAGCTCGGAGGACTCAAGAAGCACGTAGACATAAAGGTATTCGTGACGCCGACGTGCCCATGGTGCCCTAAAGCAGTCAGGATTGCACATCAGTTCGCAATGGAGAGCAAGTTCGTAAGGAGCAGCATGATAGAGGCCTCTGAATTTATGGACCTGGCTAAGAAGTATGCAGTAATGGGAGTACCAAAGATAGTAATAAACGACAAATACTCGTTCGAGGGAGCCCAGCCAGAAGAGGTTTTCTTGAACTACGTGATGGCGTCAGCCGAGGACGCAGCATGAGCGTGCGCTCAGGCAGACTTTATTACATCCACAAGGTATTGTGCGAATTCCTTTGTTCCCAGGGCTTCTACGCCCATGAACCTCGCTATGTCAGGAGTGACCTTGCGCTCCTTCATCGCCTTTTCGACAGCTTTTGATATGAGCCCCGCCGCTTCTGTCCAGCCCATGAATGTAAGCATGAGCTCGCCGGCCTTTAGTATGCCCATCGGATTGGCGACGTTTTTGTTGGCGTATTTTGGAGCGGTGCCGTGCGCAGCTTCAAACATGCCCCCTTCTGCCCCTACGTTTGCGCCTCCGAGCACTCCTATGTCGCCTATTAGCGCGCCGCACGCGTCCGATATGTAATCGCCGTTCAGGTTTGGTGCCAGTATCACGTCATACAGCTCGGGCTTTGTTATTATCTGCTGGAACATGTTGTCGGCTATCCTGTCGTTGAAAAGTATCTTTCCCTGTGGCATCTTGCCCTCATATTTCGAGTACAGTTCTTCTTCCGTGACTATTTTATCCCCGAACTCCTTCTGCGCCACCTCGTAAGCCCAGTCCTTGAAGGCCCCTTCGGTATACTTCATTATGTTGCCCTTGTGCATTACGGTTACGGATTTCCTCCCGTTTTCTATTGCGTATTTTATCGCCATCCTTGCTATTCTCTGCGTCTTGGACTTGCCCATCGGCTTTATGCCTATTCCGGCATCCGGATCTATGTTGACGTTCATTGAAGTCTTCAGAAACTCCCTTACCTTTTCGGCTTCCGCGCTGTTGTACGGCCATTCTATGCCAGTGTATATGTCGTCGGTATTCTCCCTGAATATTACCATGTCCACCTTTTCCGGGTATTTAAGCGGGCTGTCTAGACCGTCTATGTATTTCACAGGCCTTATGTTGGCGTAGAGATCCAACATTATCCTCAGCGTTACGTTCAGCGACCTGAATCCTGAGCCAACCGGAGTTGTGAGCGGCCCCTTGAAAATTATCTTGTATTGTTTTATGGTATTCAAGGTCTCTTCTGGGAGGCCTGTGTTGTACTTCTTTTGTGCCGCCTCCCCTGCTTCCACCTGCAGCCAGTTTATCCCCTTCGAGCCATTGTAGGCCTTGGCTACGGCAGCATCTATGATTGAAATCGACGCCGCAGTTATCTCAGGGCCTATTCCGTCTCCGTATGTGAATGGTATGGTCGGATGGTTAGGCGTTATCCATTTTCCGTTTTCAAAACTTATAGATTCATTTTTCTGTTCTTCCATATTATCTACCTAATAATCGAGAGCGTTAGCCCGTATCTATTTTTGTGGGTTCATCGATTGACTTGTCCCTGCTGAATTCGTATATCCTTGCGTTGTGGACCTGCTTGAGCGCGTCGTCGTGCGTTATTACGAATATCTGCTCGACTATGCTTGGCAGGGAATTGCTAAATACCTCTATCATCTTTGATATTCCCTGCGCGTCGAGATTGTGCGTTGGCTCGTCCAGTATAAGCCATTTGAGATTCGGGACTATGACCATTGACATTGCTATGCGCAGCGCCAGGCACGCTATGCTGCGCTCGCCGCCGCTCGAAACGCCGTCCACCTGCACCCATGTCCTTTCCCCATCTATCATTACTGCTGCCTCTAGAGAATAGTCATCCGGGTATGCTCTGAGTGCTATGCCGGAATAATCGCCATACGGATACAGCCCTATCCACAGCTGCTCGAGCAACTCGTTTATCGAGGATACCAACCTTGTCCTTAGCTGGGCCTCAGTGTCTATCAGCGCGTTCTTGAACCGGATAACCTCGGCCGAAACCCTGCGCCTTTCGGATACCTTCTGCTCTATTTCGTTGAGCTTTGCCATTGACTTTACTATTTCCTCTATCTGCAGCTGCAGCTTCGAAGACGCTTCCGAAGACGCCTTGAGTTCCGCATTTGTCTTGGCATATTCCGCATTCTTTGCGTTGTAGCGCTCGCGCGTGTCCTCGAGTTCCTTGTCCGTAACCTTTATTTTGGATATTTTGGAATTCGCTCCATCCAAAGCATTTTTGGACGATTCCATCTCGGATTTTATCGAATCCGCACGATTTATGTCCTCAATATCTGACCTGTTCTTTTCCAGCTTGGCGGCCAATTCGTCCCGTTTGGGCTTGATTTCGGCAGCAGCTTTCTCCATCTCTGAGACCTTTGCTTCCGCCGCTGCCATTTCCGCACGCAAGGCTATGGCCTTTTCGGAAGAGCCCTTGTAGGAGGCGAGCTTTGCAGTTAGGGCGTTTATCTCGTTGAATTTTGAATTGAGCGCAGAAAGCTCTTTTTCAGTAGACCTTACCTTCTGTTCATTGGACAATATCTCATCTTTGAGCTTCGCAATAAGGGAATCTCTTTCCTCTAGGAGATGCTTCCTGAGCTCATCAGTAAGCGACCTTTCGCATATCGGGCACTTGCTTTCGTGCTTCTTGAGCTCTTCGAGCCATTTCTGGGCCTCGGCAAGCCTGCTTTTTGAATCTGCGAGCCCGGAAACAGCAGCTTTTAGTTCATTGTTTTTGGAGCTTATCGAAGACCTTATTTCTTCCATGTCCGATTTTCCTATCTCGTTTTTTATCTCCGATTCCTTTTCCGCATCAGAAATGCTCTGCCTCAGCTGTGCATCCGTCATCGAACGCTTTTTTATGGCTTCCTTCTCCTTTGCCAGTAACGATTCGATTTCCTTGTCCACCGCTTTGAGTTCCTCCGACAGCCTTGAGCCTTCTGATTCCAGTTCCCGCTTGGTTTTCTCCGGAAGCTTTATCTTCGCGAGCTGTGACGACAGCGTAGAAAGCCTGCTTTCGATACCTGCTATATCCTTGGAAAGAGCAGTCTTTGCATCGACCTGCTCCTTCATTTTCTGGTATTCCTGTTTCATGAACAAAAGCTCTTCGCGCAGCGACTTTGCAGTTTTGGAGAGCTGCGCTTCCCTTTCCTTTTCCGACTTCTGCTCTTTTCTCAGGGCCTCTGACCTATCCTGCATCGACTTCGGGTCAGCACTTTCTATCAGCTTTTCGTCCTCCTGTATGTAGGACTTGAGAGCATTAACCAATGAGGTTGCGTTCTCCTCGGCAAGGGCGAACCGGTCAAGGCCAAGCATCTCGTCTATCTGCTTCTTGCGCTCACCCTTTCTCAGCTCGAGAAAGTAGTCAAGCCTGTTCTGCTCAGCATATATGGCTCGCGAGAAAACCTCGTAATTTATCTTTAGCAGCGATTCTATTTCCTCGTTGACACGCTCTGATTGCGTCTGCAGGTACTGGCCGTTCTTCTCTATCTTTGCTTCCGCCTTCCTGCTCCTGCTTATTGTCCTTGATATCGTATAGGTATCTTCTCCTAAGTCAAGCTCCAGCTCCACAACGGCAGAGTCCTTCCTCTTGGGCCTGTTCATTATTATGTCCTCTACCTTGTAGCGCCTGTGCTCCAGTGCCGGAAACGTGCCGAAAAGAGCGAACGACATGGCATCCATCATTGAGCTTTTCCCGGCGCCCATTAGACCTACTATCACGTTAGTTCCCTTCTGGAAGTCTATTTTGGTATTTTCGTGAGTCTTCCAGTTGGTAAGCTTCATGGATTTTATCATAAGAGGCAACCCTGACAACCAGGATTAGAATTTAAAGTTTTTATGCCCTGTGCAAAAAACTTTGGAAGCTCCGCCAAGCTTTGCACAGGCCAACCGGGAAGTTTACTTTTCGGTTTTGAGGTACGCCTTGGCCGCTTCCATTACCGAAACGAATTCATCAATTTCCTTAGGGTCGTAAGGATCCCCGCAGTGCGCACGCATTGTCAGAACTTTTCGCCCTTCGCTTAGGTCGTTTATTATGAATTCGTACTTGTCAATCCTGACCATGCTCGAAGGATTGGAAATGTCGTTGCTGACTGAGATGCTTGCCTTTGGCATTCCGCCAAGTATGCTTTCTGCAATCTTCCTTACGGCTTCCCGGATGGATGACGCTTTTTCGTCGCTTATGCCCGATAAAGGCAACTGAGTCACCAGCCTTGACTTGTCGTCAATCGCGAATGTCGATATGCTCTTGAACATGATAACACCTTTATATGGGTTATAATGTCCGTCGCCCTATATATTAAGCCTTTTGTGTAGAATCGACATTAGGCGAATGGGCTTCTTTAGGAAGAGAACGCCTTATATCAGGCTTTCTTCTGAAACGTCGACCTGGCTCACTCCTGATACCGCCTTGAGCTGCTCCTCTATTTTCGACGAGCTGTTCTTGTCGTCATCGAAGGTGAAGAACACCTTGAGCACCTTTATGCCGAAAGCAACCTCCTGCGAGTCCATGCTTGCGGGGTTGAGGCTGGCTTTTATTCTCTGTGAAACCTCATCAAACTTGCCTTCCTCTGCATATACGTTGAATACTACTCCTACTTTTGCCATTATGGTCCCTCGAATCCGCAGTTGCTGCACTTGTAGGTATTGGCTATCTCCCTGCAGTGGGAGCACCTGACTATGTTGGTTTCCCCGCAGTTGGGGCACTTGAATTCGCTGTATTCATGGGTTAGCCTGCCGCATGAAACGCATACTTTTCCAGGTAAATCGTTTGCCATAAATTGTCACCTTGTCCGCCTGCCCCTCTGGTTTCCGCCCCTAAGCTCATTTCTCAGCTCGCTCAGGGTAATGAATGCAACCACTAGAGTGGCAAGCAAAAGCGCGATTATGATTAGCAGCAGAATAATTATTATATTTATCGTTGACGGCAACGCATAGCTAGTGCTTGGCTGTGTTGTGGTAGAAGGCCTCGTAACCGGCGCCGTTGTGAGCATGCCGTATATTTCCCTTGTCGAGTTGCTTATTTCGCTGCCGAGAAGTGCAGCGTAATAGCCGCTGGAAAGCATTGACCTGGACCTCTGCGGTGACACGAGAGACGATTCGTTCATGTAGAAAAGCGCTTCGTCTGCGAACTGAGTGGCCCACGAGCCAAAACGTGAAGAATTTATCAACGAAGCAGTAGCATTATGCATTGCGGCTTCCGAAACGTTTGGCTGGATGCCCTGCTCGTCAGATACTATGTAATCCGAATCCAGGAGAGCAAGGGCGTAGTTTCCCTGATTTAGGGCCGCCTTTGCGCCTATTATATAAACGCTAGGAACAGAAGACGACGATGTCGAAGATAACGCAGACGATATTGCCGATTGCGCCACTTGCTTTAGCTGCGGGCTTACGTTAACCGCCTGGTAGCTACCTGAAGGCGTGCTTTCGGAATATATCTGGCTGGCGGCCTTGCACCACGCGTATGCCTCAGCGGCAGAGTACACGTTCCTAAGGACTCCGTCCGAGTCTATTGCAGTTGAATTGTACTGGCTGATAAGCGCATTTATTGTAACGTTGCCCCAGAGCTGCCTAAGTTCGCCGTTGAGCACGTCGTTGTAGTTGGAGCGCGTCAGTGGCGGAGGATTCAGGGAGCTGCAGTAGTAGCTCACCGAATTCAGCAGATCCATGCCTCGCGATATGCTGAGGTTTGGATTTTGGAACATGAAGCTGTTTATGAAATCTATGAACGCCACGTCGGCAGAGGTGTAATAATAGCCCTTCTGCGCAAGCTGCTCCGCATACGCTAAATTTATCGACATATTTTCGGCAATCGGTGCGAATCCCTTTAAGATTGAAACATTCCTTATCGATGCATTGGTGAAATTTAAGGTAAAGTGTGCCAGGTTCGCAAGAGCAGTCTGGTTGCACTGGTTGGAGCATGAGAGGCTTGCCTGAGGTATTCCTGATATGTTGTAGTTGTCGGAAACGTTGAAGCTGACGTTGAGCCCGGATACCGGAACGCTACCTGTAGCATACGAAAACGCCTGGCTGACGTTATATATTGGAATTACACGTATGCCGAAGTACCTAGACGCAAGATAGTATATTTCCGTCTCAAGCGAATCGTTTCCGGCATTTGGGACCATGATGAAGCGCATATGGTTGGCCTTCGCCGTCTCTATCTTATCATATACACCCCCTATCTCTCCTATCGTACCGTTGTAGTTAATGACTCCGGTAACCGTAAAATCGTTAAGGAGCCTCTTGTGCGAAAGCGCAGAGAGAGCAAGAAGAGTCATTGCCGTTCCTGCGCTCGGCCCGGAAACGTTGGCACCGCTGTCCTCTATCCGGTAATGGAAATTGTAGTTCTTGTAATTGAGCCCCAATGCCGAAGATGCCACCATGGCAGCGGCCTCTGACGAATTTATCGTTGACTGACCGACGCTTAGCGGCCCGGTTATGTTGACCGTGCCGTTTCCGGCAGTAACGTTTAGCTTTATTGTTGTGAGAGTGCCGTTGTTGGTCTGCAGTATTACTGCTGGTGCATGTATTGTTGCATTCCCGACGAATCCGGCGAATGGCATAGTTGCCAGTAGTATAGGCAGTATTGCCAGGAGCATTGTGTGGTTTTGCATACCCATATAGTTACCCTTGCAGTTTCGGGCATTGAAAAGTGCGATTGCCTTGAAATTACAGCCCGTTAAGTTTTAGGCAAGCCAATCGTAATAAAGCTTGCGGTTTATTTTTATTTTTGGGAGTCCTTATTATAGTTCTCGTATTTTGTGGAGCGCTTCCATATCTCTTCGAACCTGGAAAGGGCTTCTGATCTGTTTACGGAGACTATGTGCTCGCTCTTCTTGTTTATTATGTTTATCGGAGGTATCTTGTACGCGCTCTGCGCGTCTATTATAAGCCTTTCGTGCTGCTGCTGCGCGTCGTTGTCAGACATCACTCTAAGCTCCAGCCCGACCCCCTTGTTTGAGAGCTCCTCCTTGAAATCGAAATAGCTCCTTTCGAAGTGGGAGCCCAGCCTGTTGGCGCCCGTAAGCACCCTTATCGAGCTATGGCCCTGCTCATGGCCGCTCAGAAGCAGAAGCAGGTTCTCAACAGCCTTGTTGTCGAAGTGCATGTCTAGTATGCTCATGTCTCCGGAGAGCTTGGCAAAAAACTTTCTCGAGAGCACCAGCATGTTGGAATAGGGCGTATCAGGGTTTATGTTTATTGGTCTGGCAGAGTGGACTGAATGCCTCCTGCTGGAATCCGAGAGCTCGAGCGAGCCTGCAATTATCCCTAAGGCGACGCCCAGGAACGGGCCAAGGCCCCTTATAGGGCCCAAGTAAAAGTCAGCGTTCAGCACGGCGAGCAGCATCCCGAATATTACAGAGGAGAAGAGCAGGCCGATGCCCAGAGCCCTGTAGCTCTGCCTGCCTAAAAGCCATATGGAGCCTATTGCAAACATTATCAGGGCAAATGGCAGCATGACGTAGGTTATGTGCACCGCTATGGCTATAGCTGAAGATCCGGACAGAGACACAAGGAGAGCACTGGACGGCGTAATGTTATATTCCGTTATTATGGAAGTTATTCCCTTTACCAGCCCCACCGAGTATGACAGGATTTGCATGTAGTAGAAGTCCGAAAGCATAGCTATGAAGCCTGCAAGCAGAGCGGCGTATGCTAAGACTATGTGCTTTGACACCTTTGATGAATTATCCTGCACGTGCACCACGAACGATTTGGTTTAAAAACGAAGCTTTTTGGGAACCCGAAACATATCGTAGGTCACAACCGCGAGTTCCAGGTTTTATGTACAAACAAAAATTATATAGGTTTTCTATTTTTACCGGAAAATTTATTCTGAACATAGCACCAACCGGTTGAAGATACCCGAAACTCATGAAAAGTTATTATAAACGCTTATGCAAAATTATCATAGAGTGATAGTTTTAAATATGACTCGGAATTTCGAGGTAATATATAATGAAAGGCAAAGCAATGCTCGTGTCGTCGATGATTCTTATAGGAATTGCGCTTCTTCCTATTTATTCTTTCGCGAGCTCCGACACCACAATCAGCGCCAACGTGGTGGTCGGATGCCCGTTTACAGCAAGCATTAGCATGGCGAACCACACGTTTGCAGTACCTGGAGCCAGCAATTATTCGATAGACTATTCACTTAGGCCATTAGTAAGCTGCTATGTGCCTGAAATGAAGGGAAGATTGCTCATAAAATCCGGCGGCGCCACTGTGGAATCCGAGAACTTCAGCGTACAGCCATTCAACGCACCTTTGAATCTTGCAGAAAGATTCAACATATCGGAGCTGAAAACAGGGAATTACACGGCGTTGCTGAGCTTTGAAAACAACCAGACGGAGAATTTGACATCTTCCAATTTCACGGTTTTGAAACTTGCAAACATAACTCTCAATGGCTTTACAGTAAGCAGTCCGGTAACCGTAGGCGCGTTGGTTAGCGTGTACGCCGAACTTTCGAACGAGGGAAACTATAGCGCCAGCAGCATAGAGCTTTTTGTGAATTCCACTTCCCCTGGCAGCAGCATCGTGCAGAACATAACCAATATGTCGGCATATCCATCAACAGAAAACGTCACATTGCAGGAGCACGGGTTTGCGGGCAGCCCCGGCATCTACACCGCATACGCCTACGCAGAATACAAAAGGTCGCCCTCAGGAAAACTTATCAAAAGCAACGTTCTGAACTTCACATATGCAGTCAATGCGCCTAGCCATTCGTCTCCGCCTTCCATACCATTGCCTCCAACCCCTGTGCCGAAAATACCGAAGGTTAACCTTACAACGACTACGCTATATCTCACGAGCGTGACAAATGCGACAGTAGACACCAGCATAGGCATATCCAACCCTTCAAATGCTACCGAGACAATTAACTTCACCGTTCCTGCTTATCTAAGCAAGGTTGTAAAGCTGTCAGAAAACAGCGTTACTTTGGATGCAGGAGAGGGGATTTCGATAGGCCTGCAGGTGAATAGCATGAACCTGAGCTCAGGCGTATACGACATACCAATAAATGTCACAGCAACAGTCAATAACAGGACAAGCACATATACGGATTACGTCACTTATTCAGTCTCTGGAAGGGAGCCCGACAAACCGCTAATAAACACCGCAGTTGAGCTCCTCAACAACACTAACGACGGGTATATAATCGTAAGCATAAGCACTCCGAGCAACGTTACCATAACGAACGGCACAGCAATAACTTATCTCCCGCAGGGGATAGTGCCAAACGAGAGCTACGTGGACGCATACGGCATACCCAACAACATAACGGAGAGCGACGGCTATTACTATGTAGAATGGCACATAGGCAAGCTGAAGCCAAACCAGAACATATACGCATACGTTTACGTGAAAAGTCCGCAGAGCCAGCTCCTGATGAACGGCATAACCACCAACCTATTCGCGCCAACTTCAAGCACTGGGAGCACATTGCGGCTGCTCTACGTCGATTCGCCGACTTTCAGGACATATGGAAACGGCACCACCGAGGTGGAATTGCTTTATACCGGACCGTACGCGGAAAACCTGACTTTCGACCTTACTGGACCATATTACATGACAATACGCAACTCTTCGCAGACAGTCCTTGCAGTGCCGAACCAGGTTTTATATATATACTTTAACCAGCGCGCTGGAGGCATATCCGGAACCTCCAATGAAAAACTTTACATAACGGCACCAAACGCAGCCCTAAATTACTCGATAGCGCTCTTGGTGCTTCCTAGTCCTGTCAACACAACGACCACAACAACCATAGCACCTAACACGATAGGAACGGCCCTCGGAGCAGTAAGCACGATAGCACATAAGTATTTTGCCGTTTTAATAATTGTAGCTCTGGCGATAATATTGGCCTTTGCTTATTATTCTTACAATAATAAACCGCATTACAACAGGGAGAGGGCCGGCAGGATAAAGGACATAAAAGAGCAGATAAGAAGGAATTTCGATGAAAAGCGTTAGCAATGAGGGAATGGGCAATTGGCCATATATAATAAGGATATCAGCCCAGAAAGGAGGAGTTGGAAAGACCACCATTGCCGTAAACCTTGCAGTTTCTCTGAAATTGAGGGGTTATTCCGTATTGTTGGTTGACGCCGATTCTTCGAACCCTTCCGTAGGGCTGCACCTGGGCCTTGAAGATTCTACCAGCGGCTTCGTAAGCCTGCTCAAGGGAAAAGCAAAGCTTGAATATATAGTTATGACCCACGGGCCTAGCGGACTCGCAGTCATATGCAACCCAATAAGCATGGTGGCCTTCGCCATGAAGGAGAAAGAGGAGGAAAACGCTTACAACGAATTGAAAAAATCGAACTACGAGATAGTAATAGTAGATACCCAGCCCGGATACTTTCCCGACTTCATAACAAAGAAGATAAATCAGACTATAGTGGTTACGAACCCAGACATGCCTAGTTATATGAGCGCAGTCAGGCTTTCGGAGTATTTTTCCAAAATGGGCGTTCCGCACGAACTCTTCGTCAACAGAGTAAACAATAAAAAGTATGAAATAAGCATAAAGGAAATGGAGGGTACCTACGAGGGCGAGATTGCGGAGATAGCCCCTGAAGACGAAATAGTCCCAATGAGCATAGCCTCAAAGATACCGGCATGCATGCTGAATCCGAAGGCCAAGTTTTGCAGGTCCATATTCGACCTCGCAGACAAGATAAGTGCGATTGTCGGCAGCCCCATTGAAATCTAGCGTCTATGGCTCCGGGTTCAAAACCAGAGACAAGACATCAGGCAGTAAGGCTGAAAACGCGGGTTCGGGGTTCGTTTTCAAGGACTTCCTAAGCAGCGTAAAAGAAGCAAGCGGAACGGCCTCGAAGTGGCAGCTTGAGGCTGCGCGGTCTGTGATGGTTAAGGCGTACGCCCAACGTTTCAAAAGAAGGAAAGAGCCTAGATACGGCTCGATAAACAAGGGTTTCACAGAGCCAGAACTGCAACGCTTCTTTAGAAGCATCGCAAGCGAGAAGTTCGCGCTACTGTTCAGGTATCAGGCGCACATGGGTCTTCGAGTGGGTGAAGTCTGCAAGTTGCACATAAGCAACATCGACTTCGACAAGCGAGAACTCACGATTAAGAGCGAAAAGTCAGGACACATGGATTCTCTTATAATTCCGTTAGACTTGTTCAAAGAAACAGTAGAGTTCATGAACAAGCATCAGAAAGAGATTAAGGCAGCGGAAGGCTACATTTTCTACAAGGAAAATGACAACGGCCATACAGAGCTGCCTTACATAAACCTGAATTATGTAAGAAACGTCTTCCGAGAAGTCGTCCAGCAGGCTGGTCTTGACCAGACTTACGCGACTTCAGAAGAGGCGTATTCAACGCACAGGCCAAGACCGCTGCATAGGCTTACCACGCATAGCCTAAGGCACTACGCTATAACTCGCTTTGCCAAATCAACGAATGGTAATATAGTCCTAGCTTCTAGGTTCGCTAGGCACGCCAGTCCATCTACTACAATGCGCTACATAGCGAAAGATAAGGACGAGCTTTACAGAAACATAGACTTCGCATTTTCAGATAAAATAACACCTTTAAAGGCACTCTCAAAATCTATTTCGGTTTAAATCTTGTGAGTAGCAGAGAATTTGAAACCACAGTTACCGAGCTGAAAGCCATTGCAAGCGCAGCCAGCATAGGTAAGAACTCGTATATGCTTATGGTAAAGACAGGTATCAGCGCGCCAGCGGCTATTGGTATCAGTACTATGTTGTAACCAAACGCCCAGAACAGATTCTGCTTTATCTTGCTCATGGTTCGTTTGCCTAGCTCTAAGGCAACGTAGGCATCGTATATGTTGTTCCTGATTAAGATTATGCCCCCAGCTTGTATGGCTACGTCTGTTCCAGCCCCTATGGCTATGCCCAAGTCGGCCTTTGTAAGAGCCGGTGCATCATTCACTCCGTCGCCAATCATGGCGACCACTTTCCCTTCCCTCTGAAGTTCCTCTATCTTTTCCATTTTGTCTTTAGGCTTGGCTTGAGCTATCACGTTCTCTATCCCAAGCTGTTTCGCTACCGCGTTTGCGACTCTTTCGTTGTCCCCAGTAATCAGCCAGACCTCTTTGTCCGAATCTTTGAAAGCATTAATCGCCTTCGCACTATCTTCCTTTAATACATCAGCAAGCGCAATTATTCCAACAACCTGTTTGTCCATACCTATAATTAACGTAGTCTTACCCTGCAATTCCAATTTCTCTATCTGTTTTTCTAGTTTACTTAGTTGCTCTTTACCAAAAAGCTCCCTATTTCCAACTGCAATTCTTCTGCCGGTTTTATCTATGGCAATTATTCCACTACCTTGCTTATAATTGAATTTTTTAGGAAATTCAATTTTGATTTTGCTTCTCCGTGCCTTGTCGATTATAGCTTTACCTAAAACATGCTCCGAGTTCATCTCTGCAACAGCAGCGTATTTTAGTATCTCCCTATCGCTATAATCCGAAACTGTGATTATATCCGTCACTTCTGGTTTGCCTTTTGTCAGCGTGCCAGTCTTGTCAAGAACTATGGCATCAACTCTGCTTGCTATCTGCAAGCTTTCACCACTCTTAACTAAAATTCCACTTTTGGCAGCCATCCCAGACGAAACCAATAAGGCTGCTGGTGTTGCTATTCCCAATGCACACGGGCACGCGATTATCAACACACTTACGAATATGAGTATAGACGTATTTAGTCCAGTCCCACCAATCAGAAACCACCCTAAAGCTGATAATATCCCTACCAGCACTACAATAGGCACAAAATACGATGATATTTTGTCTGCTAGTTTTTGTATAGGCACTTTGCTCGAAGCTGCGTCCTGCACGATCTTTATTATCTGCGATAGCGCCGTGTCCTCGCCTATCTTCGCTGCCTTGATTCTCAGCGAACTTGTAGCGTTCATGGTTCCTCCTATAACTTTATCTCTTGTCCGTTTCGTTACTGGCATACTTTCACCAGTAATCACAGATTCGTCCACCGAACTGGTGCCATCCATAACTATTGAATCCGTAGGGATTTTTTCGCCGGGCTTGACAAGTAGCAAGTCTCCTATTTTTATTTCTTCTATTGGCCTGTCCACTATCTTATTTCCATTTATGACGTGTACTATTTTAGGCTGCAATGCAACGAGAGCCGAGACCGCATTTGAGGCTCTAGATTCTGCGAGCCTTTGCATGTATGTTCCAGTCAGTATTAGCGATATTATGATAGTCGAAGTATCGAAGTAAACGCCCCCCGTCGGGAAGGTGTTTGGCATGAAGGTCACTATGGTGCTGTAAGCCCAAGCTGCCGAAGTGCCTATCGCTATCAGCGTGTCCATGTTGGCGGACTTATTCTTTATTGCATCTAGCGTACCAGCGTAGAACCTCTGGCCGGCATAGAACTGGACTATGCTGGCGAACAAGAGCATTATGTAGTTGCCGTATGACAGATGCAAGGCGTACGTTAATATCGCCACGACTACCGTAAGAGGCCATGAGACCAGCAAAGCGGTCTTTAGAGTTTGCATCTCCTTCTCTGGTTTCTCAAACTGCAACTTGCAATTCTCGCTGCAAAAATAGTATTTTCTGTCGTTCCTTTCGGCAGTCAGTTTCGAGTCTGCCTCGTTCACATACATTCCGCATACAGGGTCTGTAGCCATCTATATTCCTGTTTTCTTTCGCTTTACTTCTAAAGAGTTTTTTGTTATATCAAGATTGCAACTGTTGTGTGAAGAGCACCCTCTGTAGCATTTTTCGGCCTGTTTCTTGTTTTTGTAATGCAACCCACATACACTGCACTGGTATTCCATACTCTATCCTTTAGTATATTTATCTGGCGACTTGTCAAATTTTTCTTTGCATGCAATAGAGCAGAAATAATAATCCTTATCCTTAAATCTGCTCTTAAACTTGGTGTTTTCATCAACTTCCATGTTACATACCGAGTCTTTGACCATTTTACCAACTTTTATTATAGGATTTTGCACAATACTTACAGCAAAATCTCAGTTTTCGACCTTTGACTATCTCTTCAACGCTACCTTTGTAAATTTCGCAATTACAGTGCGCGCATACCTGTAGCTAGATTCGATTAATGCATTTGCCAACGCCCCTGATCTGGAAAATAGCTCTTTGACTAAATTTCGCCCCTCCCTAGTTAGATGGTAGGTTTTCTTGCCTCTTAACTTCTCCGTCCTAAATGCGATGTAATTGTTTTTATTAAGTAGTTCGAGAAAAGGATATATTTCCCCAGCACTCACTCCTTTGTTCAGGGTATTGCTTAGGCTTTTAATTATCGCGTATCCGTGTCTAGGTTTCTCATACAAAAGTGCCAGTGTATAAAACTTGACCATGTTTGTTATTTTGACTTTGTCTTTTCCCATAGCATATCTTCTCTTTGATAAAGTATTTATAAGTATATTTATATATTTAGCTATGATATATCCAAGTACGATATAGGTGTGTATAGAATGGCCAAGTATGTTATCCCATTAATCGCCACAATAGTCATCATAGTTGCAGCCGCTGGAGCAGGCATATTTCTGACAGGGCACACCGCAAGTGCACAAAGCAGTCCCGAACTGGCGCAGTTCACTGCATTAAGCAATGCGACCAGCGACCAATGTAGCCTGCCTGGATACGGATTCATGGGCTTGCCGCCCCGAAGCGCGATTTACAGCTATGTGAACTCGCAACCTAACGACACGTACTTTCAGGGCTCATGCTGCTCCTCTATGGTCTATTCCCACT
>JAKAUR010000040.1 GCA_021827665.1 Microcaldota archaeon | reverse complement strand
AGGTATTCGCTGTGGAATATGATTCCGATATGCTTGGACAGATGTAGGCTTTCAACAGTATCAACATCTATCAATTCTCCCGGCTTCATCCTGTATGGAAGCTCCACTTCTTCATAAAATTCGGACATTTTAAGTTTTGATGAAAAATCAACCAATCCCGAATATCTAAGTACTCTCGCCCTATTGCCAGCATGCACCGCCAAAAGCCCCTTGTAAATGCTTAGGCCCGGCTCTACGCCGAAATAGCCCTTCGATGCTAGCGACCTGAGTTCCGAGTTGGACTCAACCTCATAACCATGGTCAATCTCCAGATGCCTCTTATAATCCTCTTTGCTCGCATTGGGCGTCAAGTAAACATTTGGGTTGTCGAGCAGCTCTTTTGCAGGAGAGTCAAAAAACAGCATCAGCTGCGCTATTCTATCTCCTTTATTGAGCCTTATGCTCATGTCTGAGTAATTCACAATCTCAACAGCCATGCCGTAACCTCCTGTTTTTTGGGCTTCGGGTGCATACGTAGCGCTTACCCTGGGTATTGTGCTATAACAGCCCAGACGCCTCATGCTAGACCTTAGCTCCACGAAAGGCGTCAGCAGATTGTCAAGCACTATAGAATTCGTGGTCTTTACGTCGCTTTCGTACTTTGGCGATAAGGTGTCTTTTGAGCCTTGAGTATCTAGGTTTGATTTTCTATTAGCTCCATAAACAGGCTCTCCGTCCATTATTTCGTCAAACTTTAGGTCTATGCTGGCCGGCTGCCTCTGTTTGTCTTCAAGCTCTGGGTCGAGCCTGAGCATTCCTGCTGCCTGGGCCTCCCTTATGCCTCTGTCTGTCAGCAGGTTCCTCTGCAATCCGCGTGGCATAAGAACCATTCCACAATGCCTAATATAAATAGGTTTGCAGCTTCACCGCAAATTTCCCAAACACGGTTTGCAAATCCCTCAAAGAGCACAAATGCGTTTAACTGTCAGACTGTAAGGAAACCTATTTATTATTTTTTTAATATTATTTAGCGATAGCATGCTTGGCATACCTATCTCGAAGTACACCAAAGCGCAGAGCGCCATGGAGTACTTAATGACGTACGGCTGGGCAATACTCATAGTGGCGATCGTTCTCGCCGCTCTGTTTTCCCTCGGGGTTTTCAGCTCCGGCGCACTTATAGGCACCACGTGCATCGCGAGTCCCGGTTTCCTCTGCAGCGTTCCGATAGTGCAGGGAACGACGTTCACCGCAACGCTTGGGCAATCTACCGGCTCCACGTGGACCAACACCGTCTTCTGCTTCGTTCCAAACGGTTCACCCTCTCCATCTTCATGCTCCGGATATCCGTCCTCTACGGCCAACACGCTCTTGAGTGGTCAAACAGAAACGCACTCCTTTACGATTGACTCTTCAAGTTCTTCGGATTCCGGCTCCATATGGGCGCAGTACAGCACAGACGGATATTCCGGCCTCATGTCAGAACTCGCAATTGTGACGATTAAAGGGCTTACTGCCACTCCCTCATCTTCTTCATCGTCATCTTCATCTTTCGCGCTTCCTTCAGGCGTGACCTACTACGCGAACGTCGTAATAACAAACTCGCAGAGCACTGCAACCCCTGCTCCGTTCCAGCAGGAAGTGCAGATTCCGGAATCGGATTATTCAAACTACATCTCATACAACGGAGTTTCAGCAAACTTCGAATTCTTCTACAATGGGGGCTCTGTCATACCTGCGTGGATAGAGAGCAACAGCAGCGGAACGCTGACGGTATGGCTGAATCTCGCCAACGGGATTCCCGCATCGAACAGCATAACCGTATACATCGGCTTCGCCCCGGAAACCACAAACCTGCTCTCAAGCTCAGGCACAAGTGGCATCGGCGAAGCGCCACAGTTATCTCCCTCATACGCAGAATATGACGACGGCGCTAGCGTGTTCAACTTCTATGACAACTTTGCTGGGACAAGCCTAAACACAAACAAATGGACTTCAGGAACAAGTAGCGGGGGAACAATAACCGTTAACAATGGGATAACTCTTACATATTCTAGCAGTTCGTCAGGCGGGGCTTGGATAGCTTCAACATATACCTTAACCCAATCCGATAATGTGATTTGGGAGACAAATTTCAATATGTACGGAACAAGTAATTTCAACGATGTGAGAAGTAGATTTTATTTTTGGGAAAATGGCCAAACGGGTATAGCAGATAACAATGCGTATTCTTGGCTCAAGCTAGTTTCCAACATAGATTATGGCTATTTTACAGATTCTGATATAGGTGCAAATATTGCAGATGCAATGCTGCCTTACCAAACAATTTTAGGCGTGTTGCCAACGCCTTTGAGTGCTACTGATTATAATACTCTTTCACAAGAAATCCTAAATTCAAATGGCCTTACTTTCAATACATACTCATTTCCATCATATTCATCAATAGGGAGTGGATCTCAATCGGGTTCTAATTCTGATACCTTTCAATTACTGATACAATCCTCTGATGACGGCTCTTCTGGAAATACAAACCAAATAAATATAGCTTGGACTCGTGTCCGTGCTTACCCTCCTGACGGGGTGATGCCAAGCGTAACCTTGGGCCCAGTTGTTGCATAACTAATCCGCTTGTTTTCCGAGATCTATGCTGAAAGGCCCAGCAGGCGTCTGCTGCATTATATAGTCAAGGTCGTCGTAGTCGTCTAGCATGTGTGCAATCTTCTTGGCAGCATCGCTTTTCTTATCCTTTCCCTGCGATATTGATACGTATTTTTTGGGCTTCAGGCGTGCGATTGCCCTTTCAGGCACCACGTGCAGTCTGTCCTCTTCTACGAAAGCCGCGAGACCTAGCTGCGTGTTGCGGAACCACTCGCGCTCGCCGCTGAGCAGGAAGCTGCCCGTTCCTATCGATCCCTTCGAAGTCGCCTTGCTCACCTGTTCTCTTCTCATGCAGTATACGTCCACGCTCCTCTGCATGTTGTCCCAAGCGCTGGAATAGCTTGCGGCGAACTGCGCAGCCTCGTTCTTTGCTTCCTGCGATGCAGCGGCGCCTTCTTTGAGTATCACTACTGAGGCACCGAAAATGTCGGCGTGGAAGAACAGGTCTCCTTCCTCAAAATAATCCGAATTGAGCTTCTCGTTTTGCTTCGCGTCGCGGCCGCCTATTGCGAGAAGGCCGTCCTGCGCGTTAAACCAGTGGAATCTTTCGTACCATTCGCGCTTCCTTACCTTTTTCAGCGCAGGCTTGCTGCGCTCCTTAAAGGATTCCTTTTCACCCTTGAGCCTTTTTTCCAGTTCTTCTATGCTGCGCTGTGCGCCCTCTGCCTTGTGTGCCAGCCTCTTTGACCTTACATAATAATCGTTGGCGTTGTCCTGTGCGCTTTTGGTGAAGTCTATCTTTACTTCCATAGAATCATATTAGGGAGAGGTTTCCCGCTATGGCAAGGGATATTATTATTCCAAGGACGAGCCCAAGCACTCCCACTATCAATATACCAATTATTATGACCTTGGCAGTCTTCTTGAACTCGTCGTTCTTCGGCCTGTAGCTTATGTTGATTATGTGCCTCGAATTAGTCCAGAAGCTGCGAAGCCTTTTAACTACGTTCATGTCCATGCAAATACCGGTAATGCTTGATTGCGCTTATAAATAGCACGCTGTATATTTATTTTTAGCTGCGCAGTATTAAAAACATGCCGCACCACTGCCATTGCAATCGCCTTAAATATTTTCAATGTCAAACCCTTTCCCTGTGAAACCATGCCGGAAAAGCCAGAATACGACGGAATAGTCATACACTTCGGCGAGCTGTGGCTCAAGGGCAGAAACAGGCACGATTTCATAAACGCGCTGATGCGCAACATAAGGCTCGCGCTGCCTGGCGAATATGCAGACAGGCTGGAGAAGATGCGCGACAGGCTCATGCTGAACGTGCGCTCAAGCGAGGATGTCGGCGCATGCATGGACGCGCTTTCTAACATATTTGGCATATCATGGTTCGCGCCGTTCAGGAAATCCGGCACAGACATGGATTCAATGATATCTATGGCCAATTCATTTTTCAGCAATGGCGAGAACGTAAAGATAGAACCGCACAGGTCCTACAAAATGGGGCAAATGACGTCAAAGGACATAGTCTCGAATTTCATAAAAAGGCAGGCCGAGCTCAAGTTCGTCCCGGAAAAGCTAGGGGACAAGAAGCTCTACATAGACGTGCTGGAGGATTTCTGCATAGTGCACAGCAAGAAGCGCATAGGCCTAGGCGGCCTTCCCGTTGGCACATCCGGCAAAGCCGTGGTCCTGCTCTCCGGAGGCATAGACTCTCCAGTGGCTGCGTACTACGCGCTCAAGCGAGGCCTGGAGCCAGTATACCTGCACTTCTATGCCTATGGCACCATCGAAGAGTTTTATGGAACGAAGATGCCAAAGATCCTCAATTCACTGCTGAAATACTACCCAAGGGCAAGGGTCTATGCCGTTCCTGTGCACCTTTTCCAGATATCTGCCATGAAAGAGCAGCAGAAATACGAAGTAGTCCTATTCAAGAAGTTCATATACGAGACCGCGCATATAATATCCGAAAGGGAGAATGCGAAGGTGATAGTGACTGGCGAGAGCCTGGGCCAGGTGTCATCTCAGACTGCTGAAAACCTGGCTGCCACGTCGCAGGGCATACGCTGCCTTATATTCAGGCCTCTGCTCGGCTTCGACAAGCAGGAAATAATAACAAAGTCGAAGGAACTGGGCATGTACGACATTTCCATAATGCCGTATAAGGACGCATGCTCTCTAAGGTCCAGGAACCCAGTTACGCGCATAAGCCCCTCAGCGTTGGAATCGATATACTCCAGGGCTGGCATGGAACAGATACCACGGCAGAGCATCGAAAAGGCCAGCGTAGGATTCTGGAACGGCAAATCCATAGAACGCGGGCCGAGCCAATAGCGTTCAAGCGATTAAGCATGCTATCCATAAAAAATAACATAAACAGCATCCGCAAAACCCGAAATGGGGATTTTGGGTAACCTTAAGCATAAATATAAAGTTGCGTCAGCTTTTTAAATATTCGCTCAATATATTTATTGACAATTCAAGGTGTAAAAATGGCTGAGAAAAAACAGGAAAAAATCATAGTGACGCTGGACCCAAGTATGGAGTACGCCAGGCGCTTGCACTATAACGAGAAGCATTCGGGCTGGTCTATATTCAGGGCCATATACTGGAGCATATACATATTCGTATTCGGAGTTCTGCTGTACACGCTGGTTCCTGCGGGAATGCCCGTATCTGCGTTCTTCGGGCTTGCAATAATGGTGCTTGCTATATTCGTGATAGTATACGGATTCAGCACATCGCTGCACCTGAAGCTCATGAAGAGATACGCATAAGGCCATATGGCCTTGTGCCTTTTTTCTTTTCCTTTGTATTTTGCTTTATAATCGCACCTTAATGAAAAAGTTGTGTAGAACTGTTAGCCCAACCAATCGGGTAGTATTTATAATATTTGCCAATAAATAAATCTGTCAATCGAAACGACTGAGCCAAAATTACTGATATAGCCACCAAAACTGATCTGCTTGAACTATAATTTCTACGAGGCCAAACGATACAAGCTATTCATACTCATACCGGTAGCTTTGCTTCTGATAAGCCTTGTGTTCATACCTCACATAAGGTACGATTCGTCCCTTGCTGGGGGCATAACGGTGCAGTTCTCGACAACCAACGCCATAACCACCAGGGGGCTCACCTCATCCATGGCCTCAGCCATACCTGGAGCTACGGCTTCCGTGTCCAAGGTGGGCGCAGTGTACACGGCTTCAGTCACAATTCCCGAAAATTCCAGCATAGTAAGCTCGAACGACAAGCTTCTGGCCCTATATTCGGACTACGGCACATATTCGACAGCAGAGCTTGATACGGTCTCGGCTTCCACCGGGCTAAAGTCGGAACCTAACAATTCCACGCTAAAGGCCGAGCTCGCATCCTCACAGGCAAACGTCACATCATCACTCTCAAAAATGAGCACCGATCTTTCAGCCGAGCTGTCTCTGCTTTCTCCATTCATAGGCGTTAATTCGTCCGCATACTCGTACAATGCAAGCAATGCCGCAGGCATGCTGGCAGTGGGAAAGAACGCCTATTCTGCGGCGTCAAGCACTTACAAGTCCAAGGTCATATCAGACATGAATGCCATAGTTCCGTTCACCTCATATTCTTATGAGGAGATTACCCCAACACTCGGGGCCTTCTTCCTAAATCACATGATACAGATCATAATAGCGTCCTTCATAATCATAGCAATCGCGGTTTTCGCTGTGTTCAGGATACCAATACCCTCGCTAGCTGTTGTATTCGGAGCAGGCAACGACATACTGATAGCGCTGGGGGCCATGGGTGCATTCGGCATACCTATGGGGCTTGCATCTGTAGGAGGCCTGCTCATGCTAATAGGATATTCGATAGACACTGAAATGCTGTCTTCGATAAGAATACTAAAAAGGAGCGAGGACACGGTCACGCACAGGGCATTCTCAACAATGAAAACAGGAACCACTATGACCGTGGCCGCCATAATATCTTTCGCCACGCTGTTCATCATAGCCTATGTGTTCTACATACCTACTTACATAGAAATAGCCGGAGTCGCGCTCTTCGGCTTGATAGGCGACATATTCACCACCTGGTTCGGGAACACTGTAATGATAGTCTGGTATAAATCTAGCAGGGAGCCAAAATGAACGTCAAGAATAGCTACATAACGGACAGGCGCATAATAATACTCGTAATAGTTTTCGTAGCCCTGGCCCTGCTTGACGTGCATTACGGGCTTCACTTCGGGATAGAGTTCATAGGCGGCACCCAGATACCGGTAACGCTGGAGCAAAGCGTGAACGCCACCGAAATGAGCAGCATAATATCTACAATACAGCAGAGAGTGTCAACTTTCGGGCTCAAACAGGTAACCGTGGAAGGGGTCGGAAGCGACGAGGTATACGTGACCCTGCCTAGCGTCTCAAGCTCCGAAATAAACAAGACTGCATCCATAATAGACAGCCAGGGGCACTTTTTGGGTATAGTCAGCGGAGTGCAGGCGATAAACGGCAGCAGCATACTCCCCGGCAGCATCGGAATAGTGCCTCCTACAACAATAAACAACACCGTCGAATGGCAGGTGTCTTTCTACATAACCCAGACGGCGGCCACGTCGTTTGCAAAGGCCGTCTTCGGACAGGCCAACAAGCCGCTTTACATGTTTTTGGACAGGCCTTCAGGCACGATAATACTTCTAAACAGTTCGATGCTCGGCAACGCCTCTGCAGGGGTTTCGGCATCCGAAGCCGAGGCCGCGATGAAAAACGCGCTGGCGTACAACCGGCAGCCCATACCACTAATAGTCGTGTACAACAACAATGCGAGCATAAGCGCCGCCGAGAGCTACATAAACGTGAGCAAGAAGTCTTACGTGCAGATTTTTGCAAGCTACAATCTCCCATCATCGCTTATAAGCTACGCAAGGTCGTTGAATTATACCGTAAAGCTCGAAAGCAAGGCCAACATGACGCCATCATTTACGGAAGTTTCAGTAGGCAATTTCTCCCTCGACACATGGCCGCTTGTAGGTCTGCTTTCATCCCCCGAACTCAATCCTTCCATAACCAACGGGAGCGTCGGGGACAGCTATGAGATATCCGGCGCGGCTCCAACCACTCTTGCATACGCCCAGAAGCTGGACTACGCCACCAATACGTCAAAGACAATAGCGAGCATACTTACTGGCGGAGCGCTTCCGGTGCAGGTGATAGTCGGCACTCCCACTTCGATACCTCCGACGCTCGGAAAGAGCTCTCTTGACATAAGCATAATAGCTCTCATAACTGCGATAGTCCTTGTGTCTATATTCATAGTCATAAGGTACAGGAGGGTTTTCCTTGTCGGCCCGATACTGATAACAACGCTTCTCGAGCTGTTCATAATAATATCTGTGATAGGCTTGGTCGGAACCATAGACCTCTCAGCGTTTGCTGGAATGATAGCAGTTGTAGGAACCGGAGTCGACGCGCAGATAATAATAACCGACGAGATACTCTCAAGGAAAAACACCAGCGAAAGCTCAAAGAGCATACTGGACAACGCGTTCTACATAGTGTGGGCAGACGCCCTGCTGCTTATAATAGCCATGCTGCCTCTGTTCTTCTCCACCTCGCTTGTCGAGGTTATAGGATTTTCCGAGTCTACGATAATAGGCGCACTCATGGGCGTGCTTGTGACCAGGCCGGCTTACGGCGCCATAGTGAGCAGGCACTATGCGAACTGATGATTGATAAAAATGATGAGATACTGCCCGACCTGCAACAGGTCAAGCAATGAAGCGCGCTTCATAGGCGAGTTCTGCGAGTTCTGCGTTGCGGACAAGATAAAGGCTACGCTGCCAAAGGTTGTCAAGGTGCGCAGGTGCAGGGTCTGCGGGTCCATAAGGGACAGCAAGGGCTTTACCGAATATACCAATGAGGCAATGGCAGACGCGATAGCCCAGCAGCTGCATGCGCCCAACTGCAAGATAAAGCTCAAGGAGTTTGACGAGATGAGAAGGATCGCGCTTCTTCGAATCGAGTGCGAGCTCAACGAGGGCACGGTAAGGTTCAACTACGAAGTAGACGTAAGGTTCACGAAAGAGATGTGCCCAAGCTGCTACAGGAAGAGCGCAGGCTATTATGAGGCGATAGTGCAGATACGCGGCACGCAGCAGAAGGTGGCGAGCTTCCTAGACAGCTTTTCTAGATTTCTCGAAAAGAGCAACGCCTTCGTCAGCAAAACCGATGAGATGGGAAACGGCATAGACATGTATATCAGTGACAAAAAACTCGTATCCGGATACTTCATGCTGCACAAGACGATAAAGCCCAAGGTATCATACAAGCTGTACGGGATGAAAAAGGGGAAGAAGCTCTACAGGCACATATATTCGGTAAGCCTTTGAGGCTTACTCGTTCCTCCTCTGCTCTACCTCCTTCTTCATCGAATCTATTAACGCTTCAAGCCCGAGCCCATTCTCCTGCTTTCCGCTGCGCATCCTGACGGATACAAGGTTCTTCTCCTGCTCCTTGGGCCCTACAATTATCATGTACGGGGTGCGCGATAATTGAGCTTCGCGTATCTTCTTCTCAAGCTTCTTGTCCGATATGTCAATTTCCGCCCTGAGCTTTGCCTCCTTAAGCTTCTTGTAAACACTCTCGGCATAAGCGTTGCTCGATTCCGAAAGCGATATCACGCGCACCTGAACGGGGGAAAGCCACAGCGGTAGCTTGCCTCCGTAGTGCTCTACCATTATCGCGGTGAATCTTTCTATGCTCCCGAGCGCGGCCCTGTGTATTATCACTGGGGTGTGCTCCTTACCATCCTCGCCGGTATATGTTATTCCGAATCTCATCGGCAGCTGGTAATCCACCTGTATCGTGGCGCACTGCCAGAGCCTTCCCTGCGAATCCTCAATGTCGAAGTCTATCTTCGGGCCGTAGAACGCGCCCTCCTTCTCCTTTACCTCGTATTCAAGGTTGTTCTTTTCAAGCGCGCTTTTTATTGCGTTCTGGGCATCCTCCCAGAGTTCCACGTCCCCCAAATGCTCGTCGGGCATGGTAGAGAGCTTTGCACGGTACTTCAGCCCGAACACGCCATAAACCCTTTTGACAAATTCAAGCATGGTTGATATTTCGCTTCCGACTCCCTCCTTGCTGACGAATATGTGCCCGTCGTCCTGGGTGAGTTCCTGAACCCTGAACAGGCCGCTAAGCGCCCCGCTGACCTCCCTCCTGTACAGCTTGTCGAATATGGCGGTCCTAAACGGCAGCTCCTTGTAGCTCCATCTCCTTGACTTGTATACTAATATCGTCGATGGGCAGTTCATCGGTTTCAATCCGAGCTCCTCGCCGTTCTCTTCGACTACAAACATGTTCTCCCTGTAATAGCTTATGTGACCGCTCACGTGCCATAGGGCTACGTTGGCCAGCGCCGGGGTGCTTATCTCTTTGTAATCATAAACGGCTTCTATCTCGCGTATGAAGTTCTTAAGCTCCCTGTATATTACGAGACCATGCGGATGCCAGTAGACCATCGACGGCGAAACCTCCTGGTAGCTGTACAGGTCCATGGATTCCCCTATGCTTCTGTGGTCCGCTTCGGGAAGTCCCACCCAGTCGCTCTTTTTCACTATCGAAAGATCCAGCTTCCTGCGCTTTTCACCCTTGCGCCCCTCCCCGTTAATGCCGTAATGCTTCGACTGCTCGGCCAAGGGATGCCCCTTTATCTCTATGCTCCACTTCTTGTTCCAGCCGAAGGGTGCATACACTCCTTCAACTCCGGAGCCTTCTATGACTGCTCTCATGTCCTTGAATATTTCCATGGCCTTTTTAGGCTCCTCCAGATTGTCGCCCAGATGTGCGAACGGATACAGCACCAGCTTTCCGAGCTTCTGTTTCTTCGCGAATGCAAGCGCTTCTTCAACCGCCTTCTTTGCCACTTCGCTGTTGTCTCCCTTTTCTATGGTCGTAAGGAGTACCAGCGCGTTGTCTATGTGCGCTGATTTCTCATCGCTCTTCTCATATTCCGATGCTTCAGGAGCTATTAGCTCGTAATCGATGCTTTTCACGTCTAGCTGCAGTATTCTCATAAAAACACCTTGAAATCGTAATCGGCCATGTACTGCGCAATCAAAGCTGCGCCATTGTAAAAACTGTGAGAATCAGATGCGTGCCAAATGCCTTCGGCTGATCCTGCGATTATGCTGTTTGGAAATAACCACCGGCCACCATAGCACCAACTTATATCTCATTATGAAAAAATAACCTATTTAAGGTTTATGTCCAACTTCACGAAGGTTGCATCTCCACGCACGGAACGAATCTGTCGTTGGGGCATGAATTATACGCAGTTACGTTTACCAGGTATGTCCCTTGTGAAGTCAAGCTTCCCAGATAGCCTGTCACGTTGACCGGGCTATAAGCTGTTACGTAGCTGGCTCCCGCTGTGGTGCGCACAACGAACACGACTTCATGCCCTATTCCTCCGCTTTCCGTGCCCACATATATGTCCGCTACGTCCGGAGGCACCTGCAGCAGCGTGAGCTGCTTAGCCGGGAATCCCTGCGCCCCGACAACGGCAGCAACGCTTGCCAGCTTGCTGGCGGCTTCCTGCGCCTCGGTCGTTGCCAGCGTCGAAGTAGAAGTGGCTATCTGTATGAATGCGAGCACTACTATGGGCAGCAGTATTATTAGCCCGAAAGACAGCGTTATGAGCAGCTCAAGGCTCGATTGACCTTTCTTGCTTTTCCTGTGCTCCTTTCCCATCTACACACTTTCTACTCTTTCATGCTTGTTCTCTGACTTGCTCTTCTTCCTTTTTATCTCCTCCATCAGCGTTTCGAGGACCTTTGCGAAGGTCCTGTCAAGAAGGAAATCGGTAATTCTGACCTCGGCCATCCCGTAATTGTCTATGCTCGCCCTGGCGTTTATTTCATACCTGTTGTTTTTGAGCCTTTTTATGTTTACAGTTATGTACCTGACGTTGACCTTTCTGAATTTCTCGACCTTCTCTATGAACGCGTTGGCCTGCTCCTTTATCTCGTACTCGTATTCGTAGGTATCCCTGTCTATCCCGGATATTATTATCCTGTTCTCGAAGGTCTTGCGCTTTGCTATCAATGCGGCAAGAACGTCGGATATCGTAAGTATTCCAGAAGGAACGCCGTTGCTCGTAACTACCAAAGACGATATGGAGCGGTTCACGAAATCCCTGACTGCATTTCTCACGTCCTCCTTCGAGTCTATGCTAACTGGAGATTTCTCCATCACGCTTTCGATGGTTATGTTCGAAGGGCTGTATCGCTTGGACTTCATGTCTGGGTACCTTTCATTGATAACCGTCATATTCGATATTAAGTCGTGCCTTGTTATGAGCCCGGCAAGCTTCCCGTTGTCCAAAACCAAAAGCCTGTTCACATTTCTGTCAGACATTGCGCTGCTTGCCTGCGCGATGTTGGCCTTCGAATCGATCCCCAAGGCTGGAGAAGTCATTATGTCGCTGCACTTCATGTCCTTGATCGAATCTGTGGAAAGCAGCATTTTCATGAGCGTGAACCTGTCCAAAACCCCTATTACCTTGTCTTCGTCGACATATGGCAGTGCGTTCCTCCTGCTCCTGTAAAAATAAAATACTGCATCGTCCAAAGACGTGGTGTGCATTATCTTCGGCACTTTCACGGCATATCTGAGTACCGGAGTGTTCTTGTTCATCTTCAGGCTTTTCGACTCCCTGTGCACGCTCCTGAAATCCACGATGCCGTAGAACGCACCCTTGTCGTTTACCAGAACAGCAGGATTCTTGTGCACTGCGGGCAGAACCTTTGTCATGGCAGTATCCGCTTCGAAAATCGGCACCTGCGTAATTACGCTTCTCGGTATCCTGTCTAATGTCGCCATCTAAACACCATAAACATTATTAATTTGCTAAGGAAAGAATATTAAGCATAAGGTAGTAAGCCTTACCTGTGCTTTTGAAAAGGGGCGCGATATCGGTTGCCAGGATGGCAGATAGGCTATGCAGCCGCCTGCAGAGCGGCGAAGACGGGTTCGAAACCTACGCGAAAATCCCGTTCCTGGCTTACCTATCACCGGGCATGAAAGTCGCGCTTCTTTCATTGCACTCCCTCATTCATATGTCTATAACCACGCTTGCCCTGTAACGGTCTCCTATTTTTCTGACTTCGAGAGTATATCCCGAGACTCCCTTGACGTATATCTTGGAATACTTGACCTCCTCCCCTACATATAGGATATTTGCCGAAACCTCAAATCCCTTTTCGGATTTACTCACTTCTATGCTTTCAACGCCGTAGCCGTATGCGCCAATGGCGTCAAGTTCCGACAAGACCCTTTGGAGAAGATACCAGAGCAGGTCCCTCTCGCTGCTTGCGCTTTCCTTGACTTCGATGGTTTTTGAGACGAGCTTCCCTGCATTTACATCTTTTTCGACAGAGCGTATGTCTGCCTGTGTATCGAACATGGCCAGAAGCGAGTTCTCAAGCATATTCCCTATGTCGTCCCCATATGCCAGGAATCTGACGTCCGCGGTGTGCGGCATGAACCTATACCTTATCATGAAATCGCCTGTGCGAGCTAAAAACGCTGATAATTCAACGGAACGAAATTATTTAGTATGTGTTTGCTAAAAGCTATACGTCCTATGAAGAAAAGAGTAACTGCTGAATAATGATGAAGCCCATTTCGGCTGAGGACTTTTACGGTGTTTTGATGGCAATAAGCAGCCATAAGGTAAGTGCTCGTGTGGCAGCCACGGCAATACTCCTTGTCGCATTCCTGATAGCCGCGTACAATTCCATGGCCGTCACCGGATTCTCGATATCGGATTCCAATCCCGCCGGCTACATAATAGTCCCTATGCTGATGACGCTGGTATTCATAATATTCTCAATAAAGGAGAATCTCGTAGTGATATGCAGGAAGCGTAACATAGCATACGGGGCAATACTGGCTGTCATATACTTTGCAGTATACGCCTACTCAAAAGTATCGCTGTCGTTCCTTTTCCAAACCTACAGGGTCGACGCGCTGCTATTCCCTATATTGCTGTCATCGTTTGCCATGACGCTTTTCGGCCCGGCCGGCCTAAACAAGCTCAAACCCGCAATAGTGTTTTCCATATTCGCATCACCGCTGATACTGATGCCACTGCTTAACCTTTCAGGCGCATGGACAAGCTTCAATGCATATTCCGTAATTTCGGTATTGAAGCTCTTCGGGGTTCCGGTCCTGAGCCATGGCCTTGCGATAACCAGCGCGTCAGGTTCATCCATATCTATAGCTTCCACGTGTGCAGACATCGCGGCTTTCGTCGCAATGCTGCTTTTCCTTATACCTGTAGCCTACCTTTATGAAGGCAACGCAGGCAAGAGAACAATATGGGTAGCTTCAGGCATGGTGCTGCTTTTCGTTCTCAACATACTCAGGATGTCGCTCATAGCCACGGTGTGGGCTTATTACGGGCTTAGCTCGGCATTAAACACCGTGCACCTTTTCATAGGCCAGCTGCTCTTCGACATAACTTTGATTGTTATGATACTCCTTGCTCCAAAATTCTCAATGCACCTAGGTGTGCAGAGAACCAGGCAGCAGCACAAGCGCAGCGCGAGCCCAGAAAAAAAGAGAGGCCTTATCATAGACAGATCGTTTGTGGTTCCAGCACTTTCAGTGATAATTGTCGCATTCCTGGTTCTCGCGTTCACCATGCCGCTGTCGCACTATCAGTACATAAGCCCGTTCTCCTTCGCGGATAACTTCTCCTACGTTTCTAACTCCAGTGTTATATTGTCTTACGACACCATAGCTCTAGAGTCCGGATCCAGCATGAAATCAGTAACTTTCGCAGGCAGGTCAGAGCTTTTCGGCATATTCAATACAAACGACATAAACACTACTACAGAAAGTTTCCTTTACCTGAACTCCAGCGCAAGGCCATCGCTTCCGCGCATAAACCCGCACCAGCTCGGCACCATCCTCATGCACAGAGAGGAATCTATGGCTTCAGGAATAACCATAAACGCCTATGAGGTATTATCAAACGGCAATCTTTTCCAGGTCAACTATGTATCCGTGCCAAACAAGATTTACGGCAATTACACTGTAGCAAACATGGAATTCGTAACTCTTATGAATTCAACCTCGGACCTGCAGTCCTGTCATGCCGGATATGGTGCAGTGGAAAGCTTATATTCATACATATACAACGCGCTGCACTTAAGCTTCGGCAGCAGCAGCGATGGAATATTTTGTGCGGCGGTCAACGAGGCCGAATTCAAGACCAATGGGTGAAGCGATGCACATAGAATACAGCTCAGGGTTCATAATATACAGGGAAAATGTTTCCAACAAGCTGGAATTCCTGTTCCTCAGGAAGAAAAACGGCGACATAGACATACCCAAGGGCCACATAGAGAAGGGCGAGAATGCTCTTCGCGCCGCAATTCGCGAGACAAAGGAGGAAACTAACCTCGACGTCAAGCCTGACCGGTTCTTCAACATAAGAAGGTATTACTGGTTCAGGTTCGGCAAGGAAACGATCAAAAAATACCTGACGGTTTTCCTTTCCGAATACGTAGGAGGAGAGGTAAAAGTATCGGATGAACACGAGGGCTATGAATGGATGGAGCCAGTGAAGGCTATAGCTGAATATTCAAAGAAGCACTACAACCACGACCACATCGATGCAGCGCTTGATTACCTAGAAAAGCTGAGCTTGATCCGCGAGCTCAACGGGGCGTATTCAAGGCTGCCTAATACGTCCAAGGGATGGGAACTTAGCAGGAGGTTTGTACCAGGAGAGGGACCGGCCAACGCCGAGATTATGATAATAGGCCAGGCTCCCGGAGCCAATGAGGACGATTCCGGAAGGCCTTTCATAGGCAGGGCCGGAAAGCTCCTCGACTCGCTGCTGAAAAGTGCAGGCATACCAAGGAAAAAGGCTTACATAACCAGCGTGGTGCAGTTCTTTCCCTACGGCAACCGCATGCCTACCGAAGAAGAGATTGAGGCATGCAAGCCCTTCCTGTTCAACCAGATATCGATAATAAGGCCGAAGCTGGTAATAACCCTGGGGTCCCTGGCATCCATGACGGTGTGCGGCGTCGGCGCCATAAAATCCAACCATGGCACGGTAATCAAAAAGGACGGCATTGACTACTTCTGCACAATGCACCCTGCGGCTGCAGTTCGCATCAAGAGCAACATGCCAATAATAAAGGACGACTTCCTGAAGCTGAAACCTCTGGCAAAGGAGGCGCTTTCAGCCAAAAAAGAAAAGGTTAATCAAAACCTGGCAAGTTAAAAATAGGGGTTGGAGCCTGCTGTAGGAAAGCAGGCTCCGCTTTACTGTGGGGGTGATATAATAAGTACATTGGTCGCCTTGCCAGCATCATATTTGTAATAAACCTTGTGACCAAGCTGGAACCTCTCTATGAGCCCCAGCTTGTAGAGCCTGTTGAGCCTCGCGCACGCCGCGTTCTTGCCCCTGTATCCCATGCCCTTCCTTATGTCCTCCGCACAGGCCATGCTGTGCTCGGAAAGCTGTATGAACTGCATTATCTTAGCGTCTATCGAGGATATAGCCAACTGCTTGGGCGACTTCTCCACGCGATCGCTAGCCTTTTCCTCTATAATCTCCTCTTCCACTGGCTCGTTGAGCTCCTGTTCGAGGTTGTTTATCTTGTCAAGCATCTGGCGCAGCACAAGCGTTGTCTTCTTGTTCTCGTCAATCATGTATTTGAGCAGCGAAAAAAGCTGCGAGCTTGTATCGGCATCAGCGTTACTGCCCTGGCTTTCTATGGTGGTTTTCTCCGATGCCTTGGCTTCTGATATCTCGTCGAGCTGTTTCCTTAGGGACACGAGCTCGTTTTCTATTTCCCTTTTCGTTCGCATCAGAACCAAAGCCCCATCAACCTGAAATCTTTCATGAACCTTGCACAACCGAATCACAAATGTTTCATGCAACAATCATGATTCAATCACAGATATTGTGAAGCAAAAATATATTTAAAGCTTTGCCAAAAAAGAAGCAGATCCGTTATTATCGGAAGCGAGCTTCAGCGCCTCCTGTTGAAGCGCTTCTTGCCGTCGAATTTCCTTCCGTACCCGTGCCTGTTGCTGTCATTGTACTGCCTCGTTGGCTTCTCCTTGACAGGCGAGCTCGTTATGCGCTTTATGCCGTTGTCTATGTCTACCTTGAGCTTCTCGGCTATGAAATTCTTTGTGTAGTAGTCTGCCTTCAGCGCCATCGTTATCTTTGTCGCATAAAGCCTGGCTATCCTGCCCTTTATATCCTTCCTTGCGTTCGTCACTTCCGGGAGCTTGAATATGACTCCGTACTTCGGGGGCTTGCTGCCGAACTTTATGTGCTTGAACAGCGCCTTTTCGGCGCCAAGCAGCTGCACTGTGCTTGCAGGGAACGTCGCGAGCCTCTCCATGGAGCCCGCCTTGCTTAGGAGCTCGGCAGCTATCTTGTCGTCAGTGAGATAAGCGGTATTCGGGAGCAGCCTCTGCGACGCCGCGCTTATGTAGGATTCGAGCTTGTCTATGGAATCGCTTATCTCAAGGAGCAGCTTGGCGTATTCTATCACTACGTTCCTCTCCTCGTCGCCCATGCGCCTGCCTATGCTGTCCCTGAGTTTTTTCTCTATGGATTCCGCCTTGCTGGCGTCGCCTATCGCACTCTCTATGGCCTCCTTGCCTATCTCCCTGTCGGAATTAAGTATGAGAACCAGCGAGGCCAGGGCCTTTGGGCTGGACACGCTTATCTCAGGGAAGTACAGCCCGTACCATTCGGTGAGCCTCTCGTAGAACAGGTTCTGCGACTTCACGGCCTCGTTGTATGCGTTTATCGCCTGTATGAGCGCGTATTCCTCGCTCTCGTAGTTGAGCTTTATCTTCTCCTTTGCGCTGCTTATCATGCGCTTTCTGAGCTCTTCGAAATCGTTTTCCAATCAAACCACTTGGCACTCAAGTTTTAAATTATATCCGAGCAAATAACTTATTGCTTATGCATAGATAATTGTCATGCAACGCTATAAACCTTGCTTCGATTGCTTGGCGCATAATGCTGCGGTTTAATGCCTGGTGTTTACAAATGGAGAAAGCTGCTATGGTCGATCTGGAGAATCTGGCATACAGGCGCGGTGTGCTAATACCCGCGTTCAAGCTGTACGGCGAGCTTGCAGGATTCTACGATTACGGGCCTATAGGCATAGCCATAAGGAACAGGCTCGAGGCGCACTGGCGCAGGACATTCATCGATGGCCTGGGAAACCTGGAGGTGAGCACAACAATAATAGCTCCGGAAAAGGTTTTCGAGGCCAGCGGGCATCTGTCAAATTTTACGGATCCTGTTGTCAACTGCAAGAAGTGCCACGCCAGCTACAGGTCCGACAAGCTAGTTGAAGAGTTCTACGAGAAGAAGGGCAACGCCAAAATGGCCGAGGCAGCCAAGCACATGCCGTTCAAGGAGATAGACGAAGAGATAAAGAAAAACAGGATAAGGTGCCAGAAGTGCGGCGGAGAGCTTTCGGAATCAGAGCCATTCAACCTCATGATGGCCACGAAGATAGGGCCGTACGGCGGAGTCCAGGGGTATCTGAGGCCGGAGACCGCGCAGGGCATATTCATGGACTTCAAGCAGATATTCCGCGACGGTGGCTACAAGCTGCCAATAGGTGTTGGCCAGGTGGGAAAGGCCTTCAGGAACGAGATATCGCCAAGGCGCATGCTCATACGCATGAGGGAGTTTTCCCAGATGGAGCTCGAGTACTTCTTCGATCCAGAAGCCGAATCCCTGGAAATAAACGGCGAGATCATCGACGAAGGCATATTCTCGGAAAAGATAAACATGCTTACCGCTGAGATGCAGGAAAAGGGATCCGAGGACAAATACGTACCAATGACGATAAAGGAATGCCTCTCCAAAGGCTATATCCCGAACAAGCTCTTCGCATTCTGCGTTTACAAGGAGATAAATTTCATGAGGGAACTCGGATTTGAAGACGAAAGCATAAGGTTCAGGCAGGTCCTTAAGTCAGAGCTCCCGCACTACTCGAAGGGGAATTTCGACATGGAGGTTGAGTTCTTCGGATCCTTCGAGGAAGTGTCCGGAACCGCATACAGGACGGATTTCGACCTGATGAACCACCAGAAGCACTCTGGCGAGGACATGAGCATAATCAACGCCGACAAGAAGCTTGTCCCGCACGTTGTCGAGGTAAGCTTCGGCCTTGACAGGCTCTTCTGGACTCTGATGGGCTCAAAGCTATTCAAGGACGAGAAGAGGGGCTGGAACGTGCTAATGCTGAACGACTACACGGCACCTTACGACTATGCTGTATTCCCATTGCAGAAGGACGACAAGCTCAGGGATAAAGCCATAGAGTTGAGGAATGACCTTTTAGCCAAAGGAAAAAAGATATTCTTCATGAACAGCGGCAGCATAGGCAAAAGGTACGCAAAGGCCGACGAGACTGGCATACGCTATGCGATAACCGTGGATTACCAAACATTGGAGGACGGCACCGCAACCATAAGGGACTCTTACGACGCAAGCCAGAAGAGGCTTCCAGTAGAAGACATAGCCAAAAAGTGATCATTTGGCCATTGCAGAATACGGCAATGTTTCTTCCGAATTCAAGCTTGAAGCGTTCAGCATGAGGCACACCTTCGAGAGCGCCCAGCCACTAACCTTCTACGCCGACTACAATCCAAAGTTCAACTCTCTTTCTTACGGTGCGGGGAAGCTATTCATGCGCCTGGAATCAAAAGAGTACGGCTCGGAGGCTGTGCTCAGGGTCTACGGAAAGAAGTCCAGGGTGTATTCGTCGGAAGCGCACAAAAGGCTCAGGCTCGACGACGACATGAAAAAAATATACAAGAAAATAGCAAAGGATTCCCATGTATCGGAGGCGATAGCGAGGTATTACGGCATGAGGCTAACCCTAAACGACCCTTGGGAGACCACGCTGTGCTTCATAATATCGCAGTTCAACAACGTGAAGAGGATAAGGCTCATAGTCAGCAACATAGTCGAGAGGTTCGGCAGCGTTGTCTATTCGGACAACAAGCTGACGGTCAAATCCTTTCCGACAAGCGAAGAGCTAAAGAACGCAACAGACAGCGAACTAAGGGCTCTCGGAACCGGATTCCGATCCAAATACATAACCAGCGCCGCAGCATTCTGCACGGACAGCATAGACCTGTACAAGCTGAGCCCGAACAACTACGACAAGCTCAAATCCAAGCTTATGGAGATAGACGGCGTGGGCGAAAAAGTCGCAGACTGCATAGCCCTTATGGGCTATGGCAACCTCGAGGCGTTTCCCACAGACGTATGGATAAAGCGCACGATGGAGAAGCTCTATTTTGACGGAAAGAAGGTCAAGCCCAGGGACATACACGAGTTCGCCAAGGATTACTGGGGGCCATACGCGGGATACGCGCAGCAGTACCTGTTCCACAACGCCAGGACTTACAGGGAGGATAAGCAAAAAGTGGAAAAAGGTAAAAAAGCGGTTAGGCAACAGGCTTAAATGTATAAATATATGAAAAACCGTAATAAATCCTGAATTATGCTTAAAACGCGGTGCATTCGTGAGTGTAAAAAAGTTCGTTTCGCTGAGCTCAACAGCCTTAAAGAGCAACATAACCCAGCTCGACAGGCCCTACAAGCTTAATTTCGCCATTACATATTGGTGCCAGTCGAGGTGCCAGACGTGCAACATATGGCAGCTCAAGCCCAAGGGAGAGCTTACAATAGACGAAATAAGGGAGTTCGCAAAAAAGAACACTAGCTTTAAGTGGGTTGAACTCACAGGCGGAGAGCCATTCCTGCGCAGCGACATAGTCGACATAGCAAAGGCGTTTGCAGAAAGCTCAAAAGATCTGTACGTTCTTACTATGCCTACAAATTCATTGTGCGGCAGGCAAATGGTTCTTGACAAGCTTACTAAAATCCTTGAATTGGGAATACCGAAGGTCTCGATAACCGTGAGCCTTGACGGATACCGCGAGCTACACGACAAGATAAGGGGCGTACCTGGAAACTATGACAAGGCCATCAGCATGTTCAAGGACCTCATGGGGCTCAAGAAAAAGTACAAGAACCTCTATTTTGTATTTGGCTATACAATGAGCACCTTCAATCAGGGCCAGCTCATGAAGACGATAGAAGAGGTTAAGAAGGACATACCAGAGGTCCGCTACAACAACTTCCACTTAAATCTAGGCCAGGTCTCATCGAACTACTACGGCAATACGGACATAGAGGTCAAGGGAGCCCCCGAGGTAATATACAACGAGATCGCCGAGTTCATAAAGAGGAGGGATTTTGAATTAGGAATAATACCTCAGATAGAGAGCGTTTTCCTCAAGAAGCTGCTTTATTATACAAAGACCGGAGAGATGCCAATGAAGAGCAGGAGCCTCGAAGCTTCATTATTCATGGACAGCTACGGGTTCGTGTACCCTTCGATAATGTGGGACAAGAAGATAGGCAACATAAGGGAGAGCGGCTTTGACCTTTCAGGCATATGGAACAGCGAGCTGGCAAGGCAGACCAGGCAGGAGATAAAGCAGGGCAAGGAGCCAAAGCAGTGGACAGCGTGCGAAGCTTACCAATCCATAACAGGAAACTTGCTGAGCTTCATACGCTGAATAGTCATACCGTCAATTGCATATCTGGCCTAAAGCAACTCCTTCTATGTAAGGGTCATTGTGGATTCAACACACGAGCAACGCTCTTATCTAATTATTCCATCGAGCCGGAACCTAATAACAACTTGATATCTAAATATCAAAAAATTTAAATAACTTGATATTCAAATATCAAGTATGGAAATCGAACAGCTGGCAGCCCAAAACCCATGGTGGTCTGACAAAGATGCGATTAAAAATGACGACAAAGTAAAAAAGGTAATTGAAACTGGGGAAAAGATACAATTTGACCTTCAGGAAGAGAATCAAGTGCTCATAGGTCCAAGGCAGCTCGGAAAAACCACGGCACTTAAGTACGATATCTATAAGAAGATAGCACAGCGCGGAATAGATCCACATTCGATTATGTACTACTCCTTGGATACGGTTAGAAATTTTGAGGTGATATCCGATATTCTTAACACGTTTGTTACTGGCAGTGGCAAAAAGCTCGTTTACCTTGACGAGATAAGCTTTGTAAATGAATGGCAAAGGGCAATAAAGCAGTTCTTGGATTCCAGAATATCTCAAAACACGGTTTTATATATAACCGGCTCTTCTTCAATAAACCTTAAGAAGGAGCTCATGCCTGGCAGAAAGATAAAGTTTGCCGAATTCCTGCCTTTGTCTTTCAGGGACCTTCTATTCAGCTTCGGGTCAACGCAGTTAAAGCGATTCCTGGAAAATAAAAAAGCGAGCGGCTTCAAGGATGCAGCGGCTTACGCTAGAGCAGCCATAACCTATTCCGAGGAGATTGACAAATGGTTTGCAGTGTATATAAAGACCGGTGGATATCCCGATGCAATATTCGACTATATTAAAAATGACAGGATAAGCGATAACCTCTACGACGTGCACTGGAATGCCTTTGTTTCAGATGTAAGCAAAGACCGGAAAAGCGTAGAAATCGCAACTGCGGTTATCTACGGCATTCTAGAGAGCTATTCTTCAAAAATAAATTTGTCTAGCATTGCAAGGATGCAGGGCATAAAATCGCACGTTACGGTGCGCGAATACCTAGAATCGTTTGAAAACTTGTTTGTATCAAAAAGCGTTTTTCCGGTAGCCGGCAAAAAATACGTGTTCAGGAAGGAAAGGAAAGCCTATTTCAATGATCCATTCCTTTACAACATGTTTGCAAAAAAGACAAATTACATAGATAAAAATAGCGAGCCAAAGATAGTGGAGGGCATATTGTTCAACCATCTTTATCGTTTTGCCAATTTAGGCAAGACAATAGCCGAGCCAAAAACTTCTGTTGGATTTTATTCAGGAAAGAAAGAAGTGGATTTTGTTGTGGAAAACTTCGGCTTTGAATTAAAGTGGCAGAACAATGCCAACATAAGCGATTTTCCAAAAGTGGATGTAAGAAACCGTATCATACTAAGCAAGAAAACATTGAAATATGAGAATACGGAAAATACGCAGATAATCCCATTGCCTCTGTTCTTATCAATGCTGTAGCATGTGACATCCTTTCAAGACCGAAGTCGTGGACTTCCAGAGTAGCTATGATTGGCTGTCATGAAGCCACTGCAAAGGATGGCAGTACAGAAGGCTCTTGATTCTTATCCTTTTCAGTCCATCTTAAGCTTCTTGAATACGGCTACCTTTACGAAATCGTTTATGAACAGTGCAGCTACGCCCAATCCTATTATGGTAAGCAGCTCGTAAGGGCTCAGCTTTGGAACGAATATGCCGAAGTATGAAAGTATTAACCCCACTGCAATCCCGAACGTTATGGCCAAAGCCAGGGTCTTGCTTGGCCTGGACTTCCAGAAGAAGCCCTTGGCCCTCATGTTGAGGACGCTGAACTCGTTGGTTATGTTGAACATTACGAAAGTGGCAGTCTGGAATGCGGGTATGGTCAGGTCAAAAATGCCTCCCCTGAATATCGGGACCAACATGAGCGTTTCGAGCACAAGGAATATGCCTATTATCGCGGATGAATACATTAGCCCCCTCACGTTCCATACGTCAGGGCTCTTCGAATATTCTGCGTTGTCAGTAGATATCGTTATGTTTATTATGTCGTTGGTGAATATCAGTATTATGAGCATGAACGGCAGTATTGTTATAAACCTGAAGAACAGGTACATTATGGCTATGAACCCTATTATCTGGAACGTCTTGAGTATCTTGACGTCAGAATAAGTGATCATGCGCTGGAATATCCTTCTGCTCTCCTTTACTGCATCTACGAAAACCTCTATTCCGTTTTTCGTAAGAACCAATGCTGCCGAGCTTTTTGCAACGTCTGTAGCGCTTTCAACCGCTATGCCAACTTCTGCCTGCTTTAGCGCAGGCGCATCGTTAACCCCGTCTCCAGTCATTCCAACTATGTATCCATCCTTCTGGAGCGTTTTGACTATCGTATATTTGTCTTCGGGATAAACATCGGCAAACCCTTCGGCGCTGATAATTTTTCTTTGCAGCTCTTTCTCGTTCTTGCGTTCAGCAGTTATGTCGTATATCTTGTTTCCCATGCCTACTTCGCTCGCTATCTGCATTGCCACCTTTATGTTGTCTCCCGTGAGCATTTTCGTCTTGACCCCAAGGCTGTGCAGTTCGTCCACCAGCTCCTTCGCGTCCTCCCTTGGTGCGTCATACAATGCCATGAGTCCGCACAGGGTCCAGCGTTTCCCGTCCTTGCTTTTTGCCACTGCTATGGTCCTGAATCCTTTCGATGCGTATTCTTCTACCGTTTTCAGGACCTCCTTTTTGTCCACTCTCCCGGTAATTCCTAGGGCCATTACCGTGTGTACAGCGCCCTTGGTCACGTAATAACTGCCTTTCCCCGAACCTATTATTGCAGACGTTCTTTTTGTAGAAGGATTGAACGGATAGAACTTTTTCTGTGGATTTGTCTTTATCTTTTGTATCTCGGCGTATTCTATCACTGCGTTGTCTATCGGGTCGTTGTCCTCTTTTCTCGAAGCCTCCACTGCATATCTTGCAATATCACCTTCTGTGCTTCCGAAGCTTTTTATCGCCCTGACGGTTATCTCGTTCTTGGTTATTGTGCCGGTCTTGTCCATGCACAGTATTTCCATGTTTGACGTGTCTTCTATCGCCTCAAGCTTTGTAACTAATACGCCCTTCTTGGCCAGCTTTTCGGTGCCAAGCGCCATCGACACTGTGAAAGCAGCGGAAAGCGCTACAGGAACAGAAGCTATCAGCAGCACAAGCAGGAACTTTATTATTATGAGTATGTTCTGGTGAAGCACGAGCAGGCCGAAAGCAAGCATTATGATCAGTATTATCCCATCGCCAAGGAGCAGGTATTTCACTATGCCCATTATAGCCTTCTGCAGGTGCGATTTTACCCTGGCGTTCTGCACCAGCTTTGCAGTTTTTCCATATACTGTGTTGTAGCCAGTGCCTATTACAATGCACAGGGCTTCTCCTCTTTTTGCCGTAGAGCCCTGCCTCAGAAGGTCGCCCTCTTTCTTGCCCTGCGGCATCGATTCGCCGGTGATTATGGACTCGTCAACCTGAAGCTCTTCAGGTTCTATGACCTTGCAGTCTGCAGGTATTATGTCGCCGAGCTTGACCTTTATTATGTCTCCAGGGACCAGCATCTTTGCCTTTATGACCTGCCATTTGTTGTCCCTAAGCACGCGCGCAGAGCTGGACAGCCTGTCCTTAAGTGCATCTACCGATTCGTCTGCCCTGTATTCTTCTACGAAACCTATTATCGCGTTGAAAACAAGAAGCGCAGTTATTATGTAGACGTCTCGAATGCTGTTGAGTATGTATGAAAGTATTATTACGAGTATTAGGATTAGCTGGACCGGGCCTGTGAACTTTCTTAGAAATATGAGCGCATAGTTCGGCTTCTTTCCTGTTATCTCGTTATAGCCGTATGACTCTATGCGCTTGTCAGCCTCTCTTGAAGAAAGCCCTTTTGGGCTCGAGCCAAGCGTCTTGTAAGTCTGCTTGATATCAAGCTTCTCTATCTTTTCGGACTCCAGCTCCTCCATTCAAACGTCCATACTCCTTTTCTACTAAATTTATTTATAGGTGAGGAGAACTTGCGCAGAATCAGAGAAGTGCAAAGGACTTCATAACAAATGCCAGAACCACGAAAATTGCCTCTATGGCCCACATGTAAGCCGATATCTGCCACTCCTTCGGCTTTCCAAGCTTCATGATCACGTGCGTCCAGCTGTATACCTTCTTGCCGTACTTTGATACGAAGCTCCCGTCAGGCTGGAGCACTCCCAAATCGCTGGTATGGAACTTCTTCTTGGCGTGCAAAAGGAACTCTATTATCCAAGGCATGAAGACTATTATTCCGAATGATTCCATGTTGCCTATTACCATGTCTGCTATTATCGCGGCCCCAAAGAAATACGTGAAGCTGTCCCCTGGCACCATCCTTGCCGGATATAAGTTGAAAGCGGTAAACACCAGCATTGACGCGAAGAGTATTGCGGAAACCAAAGCACCAGTGTAAGTGCCATAAACTAAGCTGTAAATGAGAAGCGCAAAAATAGCAACAGTGCCTGTCCCTGTGGCTATGCCGTCGAAACCGCCCAATAAGTTGAACGCGTTCGCTCCGAACATTATGGCCAGAGGCACTACAATCAACGGGTAGTATATAGACAGGGCTATGTTTCCGATAAGAGGTATCCTTACAATCGAAATTCCTGCATTTATGGCCATTAACGGTATCGCGCCCATGAACGTAAGTATGGGCTTTTGCCACTGCTTGAGACCAGCCCACGATCCGATCTTATCCTCTGTCCCGGCATTGCTCATCCTTATGTTTATGTCGTCTATGAAGCCGACTATGGTTATGAGCAGCACAGCGGTTATTATCCCGAAAAGGTCCTCAAGCGAAGCTACGGGCGTATAAAGCCCGAAGCTGCTTCCGAATATGTATACCATCAGTCCAACGGAAAAGCCGAATGCAATCGCAAAACCCACTCCGGTTGGCAGCACCGGCTTAGACTTCTTGTTGTGGTCTACTAGGGTTATGCCAGAGTACTTCATGTACCTCATTAGGAACATCGTGGCTACGAGCGTTACTATGGCTCCCACTACTGACGGTATCAGTATCGTAAGGTAGGTATGGAACATTCAATACCACATAATCGTTAGATAAGTAAGTTTATATCAAAACGGAGATTATAAAACTTTTGTTTGCTTTGCGAAACCGAAGCAACTGCGAATTTACGCCTTAATAAGGTTATTAAAGATAAGGCGGTAAACTACTTACTGTTTATCCATCTGCTGCCCCTGTAGTATAACTTGGATAGAACACGAGCTTGCGGAGCTTGTGATCCGGGTCCAAATCCCGGCAGGGGCGTTTAACCCGCAGTAAGGAACCCTTACAAAAAGAGCTATAAATTAAGGCCAAGACAGTATTGACTTTCAAAGTAAAGGTTTTCCTACACGCTCCATTGCTAATTTTATGCAGCTTTATCTGAAATAATTTGTTATTTATTCAATCAAAAGTCATAAAAATGCAAAAAAGGCGTAAGATACAAGAGTAGTAATCAACCAAGCTATAAAAAAGATGTTGTGTTTGGTTGTAATACCTTTTTTGTTTCCTTTTTGTACAATAGCATCAATAATAAGACCAAATAAGAGCCCTAAACCTCCAATACCGAACCATTCCCAAAAATGACTTTGCATATCTCTGCCATATGCTAATGCCTTTACAAAGATTACAGCATAAATAGCCGCCACAAAAATTAAAATAGAGTATAATGCTTTGCTATAAGTAGATCCGAGAAGCAAACCTGCAACAAAACCAAACGAATAGCTTAGTACATAAATGATAGAAAATGCAAATATAAAACCAACCACGAATCCGAGAAAAGAGTAAAATCCCGAATGCTTTTCCTGTATGCCTGCTTTGTTTATGCGTTCTTTTTTCTGCCTAGCCATACATAACACAAAATAGATTTACCAAAATGCTTCTATAACTTTTGCCATAAAGGGCCCGGCATCCATAAGAATAAATGAGCTTAGGGAAATTATGAAAATAGCAAGGGCTTCTGACAGGAAAAAACGCGATTAGTCGACCCTGGCGCACATAAGCATAACTTTCAGGACTTGCCTGCAGCTTCCATCACAACTGCATTGAGTAGTCCGGAAACCTTGTTTATCACGTCTAGGTTGCGGTCAAGCTTGTGCTCCTTGGCCATGTGCAGCGGATTGTAATAGCGCAGAATTGTCTTCCCATCTTCGCTGCTTATCAGCAGCCTGAGCGGAAGGTCTATCGCTATGCTGAGCTTGTCCTGCATGAGCTTGGTGCCGGCTTCAGGGCTGCCGAAAATTATCACTGTGGCATCATCCATAGCCATGCCTGCGCCCTCCGCATTCTTCCTGTGATCTATGACCGCAAAAATGCGTATGCCTCGTTTTTCTATCGCAGACGTGGCCCTCCTAAGAACCGTATCGAAAGAATCTTCGCTAGTTACCTTTACGAGCCCGTCAACCATGTCAAAACCTGTAAAAATCACTTGTCTTCAGTGTGCTCCGGCAGCGAGAAGATTATCTCGTCCATCCTGTCCTGCGAGCCCTCCTTCAGTACTTCGCTCTTGCGTATTATGAAGTTGTTGCCTCCTGATTTCTGGGCCACTTCGTATATATGCTTCATATAAAGGAGCAGTGCCTCTTTATTCTTCTTCTTTATCTCTTTCTTGTAGGATTCGCAGGCAAGGCACGTATGCCTCTTCTTGCCAGGTTCGGTCATCAAGCTTATTACTATCTTATCCTCCAACAACCCACCCTTTATATAGATAGAATAATGCACGATACCTATATTTATAGTTTTGTTTTTGGGTAAACAAACAACCAAACGTATAAATATTCTCTATTTTCAGTTAGGCTTAAAGGTGTTAAAATGGTGGAAAAGGAACTCGACAAGGACATGGGTACGCAAACCAAGTCTGCGACAGCGCAGCAAACTGTGCCAAATACATCCCAGAGTGCGCAAGGCACATCGCACAGATATGCATGGATGTTGGAGGGCGAGCAGGTAATAGCAACACTGCCAGTCAGGTACGCGCTGGTCATAGGCTCTGTACACGATTCGATTATAGGGCCGTCAACGAGCAGGGTGCAACCAAAAAAGGTAAAGGTAAAAAATATCGTAGCTACGAACTACCGTCTGGCATATCTCGACAAGAGCGGTGAGCTTTTCACAGACAAGAGGAGGGAGAAGCTCGGACGCAACGGAAGGCAGTTCTTCTTCTACAATAAGGACGCAGTTGAAAAATACCTGTTCAACGTGATAAAGCACAATGAGCAGATTCTAGAAGAATACAAAAAGCAGAATCCGAAATTTGCCGATTATTACAACAAGAAGCACGCTCCTGGAAAGTTCTCAAAGAAGCTTTTCCATGAGGGCTACCTAACATCCGTATACCTGCTCGACGACGTCGCCGAAGCTACCGAAGCAAGATTCAAAAAGGGCTCGGTAAACAAGGGCATAATTGGCACATGGGCAGTAAACAAGACATCGTCCAGAAACGCAAGCTTCGTCGACAGGTTCAGGCACGGCTTCGCCCTGAACGGGATAGAGCTATACCTTCCGAGCCTGGAGTCGAACAAGTTTCTGCATGATACCGGAAAGAATTTCCTTGAGGGCCTGACCACGCTCAGCGTCATCGGCTCAGGGGCTTCGGTGACTAGGAAGGCGGAGTTCTACATAAGACCAAGCAAGGCTTCCGCCGAGCAAATCGGCAAGCTCATAAGCAGCATAATGGACGACGTTGTCGAATTGCGCGCCTACAAAGACAAAAAATTTATAGCAGAAACATACCAGAACCTGGCCAGGAAGGACAAACCATGATTTCTAACTGTCCTTTTTCTTTTTACTTTTGTTTCATGCTTTTTTGATTATCCCTTAGCAACGCCTATCGGCAGCATCTGCGCAACTATCTTTGTTATTCCCGCTCCTGCCACGCTGGCTACGACATCGTCAACGTTCTTATAAGCAAGCTCCGATTCCTCGCTCACCAGCTTTCTGTCCCTTACCCTGAGCTCTATGTGCTTGTCGCGCATGCTTCCGAGCGTCTTGGACGCAGGTATCTCCCTTATCGCCTGGTGCCTTGACATGAGCCTTCCCGAGCCGTGGCACGACGAGCCGAAGCTCTTGGCCATGGCCCCCTCTAGGCCAGCAAGCACGTAGCTAGACGTTCCCATGCTCCCAGGTATAAGCACCGGCTGTCCGTATTCCCTGTATATCTTCGGTATCTCAGCCCTTCCGGGTGCGAAAGCCCTTGTTGCTCCTTTCCTGTGCACTATGAGCTTCATCCTCTTTCCGTCAACGTCATGCTCCTCCTCCTTGGCTATGTTGTGGGCCACGTCATATACCAGGTGCATGCCGAGCTCGTCCCAGCTCTTTGAGAAAACCTTCTCGAAGCTCTTGCGTATTGAGTCCATCATCACCTGCCTGTTGGCGAACGCGAAGTTTACCGCGCACTTCATGGCCTTGAGATAGTCTTCCGCCTCCTTCGACTCGGTATGGGCGTAGCTAAGCTCTGGATCTACTAGCCTTATGTTGTTCTTGGCATTGTAATCGTTGAGCACCTTGAGGTAGTCGCTGCACACCTGGTGGCCGTAGCCCCTTGATCCGCTGTGGACCATTACCACTACCTGGTCCTCATAAAGCCCGAAGGCCTTGGCAGTTTTTTCGTCAAGAATCTTCCCCACGCGCTGCACCTCAAGGAAATGGTTACCCGCTCCCAAGGTTCCGAGCTGCGGCACGCCGCGCTTTTTCGCAAGGTCGCTTACCTTGTCAGGATCCGCTCCCTTCATGCAGCCGTTCTCCTCCATCCTTTCCATGTCTTCTTCAACGCCGAATCCCTGTCTTATGACCTGCGCGGCTCCGTCCATCGCCACCTTTTCAAGATCGCCTCTCGTAAAGCCTTTGCTCGCTTTGCTGCCCACTCCGCTCGGCACCATGTTGAAGAGCGTGTCCATGAGGCTGTCGAGCTTGGGTTTCACCTCGCTGAAGCTGAGGTTTGTCCTTATAAGCCTGACCCCGCAGTTTATGTCAAACCCTATCGCACCAGGAGAAACTATGCCGTTGCTGGCAGGGAATGCAGCGACTCCCCCTACCGGGAACCCGTAGCCCTCGTGCCCGTCCGGCATTATGAGCATGTTCTTTACCATGGTCGGCAGCCCTGCGGCGTTCATCGCCTGCTTCAGGGTCCTGTCGCGCTGTATGTTGCCTATAATGTAATCGTTGGCAAATATCCTTACCGGAACGTTCATGGATTTTTCCTGCGAAGCGTCTATCTGCCATTCGAAATCGTTTATCTTCTCTATCTTAATCTCTTTTCCTTCCATCATAATCACTTTCAAAAACGTTTTGGCTCCGGATGGCACTGTGCGCCGGTTCTATGGAGCCTTTATAAATCTATTCGTTGCAAAATTAATCGTTTGTATTCATTAGCACGAGATTAGTTATCTATGCTTGTTAATTTATTTATATTGCTACGTTAAAGCTTAATGATTTGGTGAAAAACATGGTAGTAGCGGTAAGTCCGTTATACGCTGTTGCTGCTTCTATAGCAATAGCTGGAGGACTGATAGGAACTGGAATGGCACAGCAGGGAATAGGAGCTGCAGGAATGGGAATAATAGCGGAAAAGCCGGAAAAATTCGGCCAGGTGCTGTTCTTCTTCGTGATACCCGAAACGCTTTGGATAATAGGATTCGTGCTCGGCCTAATACTGCTGCTGCAGATACTCTGAAGTTAGCCGTGGTGCAAATGGGTCTCGAAGAGATCGTGGCAGGCATAGACAAGCGCAAGGAGCAGGAAACATCGAAGCTCCTCAGCGAAGCCAGGGCTGAAGCGAACAGGATAATAAATGAGGCAAAGGAGAAAGCAGCATCGGAATCGAAGGAGACCATTTCAAGGGCGGAGTTTGAGGCGTCGCAGATAAAGGCCAGGGAGCAGTCGAAGGCAAATCTCGAGGCAAAAAGGATACTCTACGGCTCAATGGCGGACAAGCTTTCTGCTGCTGAGGCGGAGCTCAGGGCTTCTATATCCGAATACAAAAATACGGACGATTACAAGGCCCTGATACTGAAGCTGTACTCCAGCGCCCTCGACGCGCTGGGAAACGATTGCGAGGTCCATGCGGCCAAGGACGACATACAGCTAATAAAGAAGAAATTCCCAAAGGCCAAGCTTTCCGAGGCCCAAGATGGCTTTGCCTTCGGCCTGTACGCGAACTCGTCCGACGGCAAGAGGGTAATAGACTATGGCCTTGACAGCATACTCTCGAAGGTGAGGGATGGCTTCTACTCAAGGCTTATCAAGGCTATAAATGGTAAAAATGACTGATTCGACATATACGGGGAAGTACGGCAGCCTCAGGGCGATGTCAACCTCGCTTCTCAACGACGGCTTCTACGAGCAGGCTTCTGGCAAGTCTCCGGAAGACATACTCAAAATGCTGTCCGAGACAAGATACAGGAAGCAGATAGACGAGCTCTCGCAGCTGTACCAGATGCCTGACCTTTTTGAGGCAGTCATAAACGCTACGATGGCGAAATCACTGCAGGAAGCGTATACGGCGATGCCTCCATTGGCCCAGCCGTTCGTAAAA
>JAKAUR010000001.1 GCA_021827665.1 Microcaldota archaeon | reverse complement strand
TCCCGTTATCGACAGCTTTGAGCTTACGCTTTCATTGAGAAATCTTTCATAATTCCCGAAATCCATGTCCACTTCTCCATTGTCGTCGAGCACGAAGACTTCTCCGTGTCTGAATGGATTCATGGTGCCGCAATCGTAATTGAGATATCCGTCGAATTTTATAGGAAGAGACTTGACACCGTAGAGCTTCAAGAGTTTCAGAATCGATGAGGTAACTATTCCTTTCCCAAGCCCGCTCATCAACGAACCTGTTACAACGACATATTTGTGCTTCATTATCACACTAAACGAATATGTGTTTCTACAGACATCTTTATATTTGTTTTGCAGTCCTGCTTATCTGCATTCAGGGCTTTTCATATATTCTTCATACTCCTTCAGCATTGCCTCTGCCCTTTTCCTCTTGAGCTCCATATACGCGTTAACTTCTTCCTTCCTAACTCTGGTCAGCATGTTGCCTTCCTTTATTACGACATATTCCCCTTCAACCTGCTTGGAAAGCTCATTGAGAAGCCTGTCGTTGTCGAAGTGCCTGTAGTACCAATGCCTTATCTTCATTTTGCGCACCTCTTGAAATTAATATAACTGACTAGAGTGCCATAATTTTTGGATACGTTCTTCTCGATGTACTGTGCAACCTGTTCAGGCTCCTTCTCCCCGTCGAACCTCGCCTTTACCATGAAGCCTATGGTTCCTTCAGTCGCATAAACCTCAAGTACGTCGGGAAGCGCCGCAAGATCGTTCGCAAGCATGTTCAGGTCCATTCCTTCTTTGGGCTTTATAAGGAAGAATTTATGATAAGTCTTGCCGTTCTTCCTTACGACGAATAACTTCTTAGGATCCTTAATGCGCTGCTTCGCAGCGCTCACGCTCTTGTTTTGTTTTTGGCTCATTTACCCACCATTTAACGTTATTATTCGTCGGCCCACACGAATCTGTAGACATTCTCGGATATCTGCACCATCTTCACTGGCCTACTGTCGTTGTTTTCTTCAACCGCATTCTTTTTCCTATTCCATCCGAACATGACTCCCACCTATTAACGTAACGCAATGTGCGGAGGAAACAGTACATGGGTGGAAAACAAGAGGCATAGCGAAAAGCATTATCCCACCATTCTTCATTAGAATCCCCCACACATTGCTTGAGTAAGATTATGGCAGAGCTTTTATAAATAGCTTGACGTGTAAATAAAACCAGATATATAAGCTCATACTGAAAGTTATGTGCCTATTATGGTAAAATAGATAATTAGCACATATAATAATGCTATTTTTCAGCAATATGTATTAATTAAATTAATTATAAAATCTTTAAATATTAATACATGCAATATATAGAATAAAGGGGAGTTTTTGGAAGAGAATACCAAAGCGATAATAGAATCGCTTAAAAAAACACATAGGCACCACATAGAGCTGCAAAGGCGCAATGACGGGTGCATATATGTTTTCGAAACCTCTTCGAAACGGGATCCGTCAAAAAGGCAGAATAAAAAACTCTCCTTGTTCATAGGCAAAATAGAACCGGATGGCCACTTTTCCGAGCCGGTCAGGAAGCGCGAATACCTCAAAAACATAAAAACACTTGATGAATACATAAACTGGCTAAAGAAGGTCGAAACGCAAAAGAATACCGAATACTTCGAAAGCGCTTATGAGATTCCAATACTGAAGGAGATAAGCACGGACCCAAGGCAGGGCATATCGAGCATAGCGAATAAGGTCGGGCTTTCATATGCAAAAACTGACTACTGGATAAAGAAGATAGAGCAAAAATACGGTATACATTATACCATAGAGCACGTATTCCTGAACAAGTTCGGCTTTTTAAGGTTCTTTGCGGTTGCAAAATTCACCGGAAAAAGGCCGGATGCTGACGAGCTCAAAAGGACAATAGAAAAGGACAAGCACATACAGCTCGCATTCCTTACGAGGGGCGCATACGACTTCTTCATGTTCTTCCTCGCTTCTGACCCTGTTGCTGCCGAAAACATAGTGTACGAGCTGCGCTCCAGCAAGGCTCTTGCAGGCTGCCCCGGCATGTGGTATTCAAGCTATTTCACGCAGGGTATAGGCTATGTGCCATTAAGGGAAGGGTTTTTCGACCTTCTAAGGGAAAAGGTCTGGCACAGGAGCAAGGAACAGCCAAAGAAAAAGGGGAGCCAGATATTCCTGAGGGAGTATGCAACATTAAGAGAGCTCAACAGCAACGGCACGATAAGCTTTTCAGACATAGACAAGAAATACGGACTCAAATCAGACTCTGCCCAGTACACCTACCACCAGTTATTGGAAAACAATATGATCTTCAGAATAACCCTTACAATGGACAATCCCCCTATAAAGGACACCGCAGTGCTTGTAATAAAGCAGATCGATATGAAAACAATCAACCACAATAGAGTTAAATGGTTACGCGACTCTGTTGATGATACAAATGCAAGTATAAATAAATATATATTCAGCGGTGATATCGGCTCTCCCTATGGCGTTCTGCACATAGCGCCATTATACAAAAACGGCGACTTGGAAGAACTTGAAAAGCAGATCTATAATATAACCGAAGGCATAGAAATAGAATCCTCTATAATAACAAACATCATAGTCGGCAGATTAGGCTACAGAAAAGTAGATATACCCAAGACTTGGATATACCAAAACTATTATAAAAAGTTGCTAGAAAACGAAAAATAATGATTTTCTAATTAAGTTCCTTGTCCTCCCTTCATCATAATCACCAAATATTTATATTTCACAACAAAATGGAACTGATGCATTTAAATACGTTTCTGCTTTTGTATGTTTAATCAATTACGCAGTCTATTGGGCGTTATCATGCATCTAAATTTTCTTTTAGTGCATGCATTGGTGTAAACATGAGGGCTTTCATTGCTTTGGAGATACCGGATCGGATTCGGGAATCAATAGCGGGAGTATTGCTAGGCTATGGAACCAGGTATGGAATCAAAATTATTCCTCCGGAAAACATGCACATCACTCTGGAGTTTCTTGGGGAAATAAGCGAGGAAACAGCATCAGCGGTTTCCTGTGTCATGGCATCGTTAGATGCAGGGAAATTTGAAGCCGCGCTCGGCAAGATATCGACGTTCTGCGAGCGTTCAAGCGTTGCCTTCATGGATATGGGCGTCGGCAGCAACGATGCCATTGCGATACACGACTCTCTTCATGGCAAGCTGTCTGCGATGCAGGGCATAAGGCTTGAGAAAAGGGAGTTCTTTCCGCACTTAAGCGTAGCAAGAGGATCATCAAAAAACCTGAAAGCATTTGCAGCAGGAATGTCAAAAAAGTGGACCGGTTCGGAAACCTTCACGATAAGCAGGTTGGCGCTTAAAAGGAGCATGCCCGGAGGCGCAAATGCAAAGTATGAAACTATTTTTGAGAAGGGGCTTTCATGAGCGAGCGCCTGAACTGGTCCATGGTGAGCTTGCTGACGAGCTCTCCAGGCCTGTAGTTCATGTTGTTCACAAGCACTGTGAAGCTCATTCCCTGCTTGGAATCGATCGCTATGTGCCTAGCCTCGTTTCCGAAAAGGTCTGCCTCTACCAACGGTATCTTTCGCTTGCTTATGAAAGAGGCTATCTGATTGAGCATTGCAGCATCCTGGCCGTTCTGCATGCCTATCAGCCTTGCCTCGATGTTGCCCCTCTTTTCCTTCGATATAAAAGATGAGAAGCCCTTTACGCACGCTTCGGGGTTCTCGAATACGTCGAATACTATAAGCCTGGAAGAATTCACGTCGTAAAGGCTGGCGAGCAGCGAATAGGTTATGTCCACTGCGGCTATGTACCTCTCGCTGAACGGCACCTTGAAACCCGTTTCTTCCGAAGAGCCCACCTTCACGTACTTTACGTCTTCGTACTGGTCCATCTTGATTTTTGATATGTGCCTCCTTTCCCTGTACGAAAGGTCTATCTTTTCCTTGCTGCCCTGGTCCTTGAGCAGCTTTTCAAGCATTTCTGAGAATACTATCGGTATGGTTCCGCTAGCGGTTGTCATGCGATATGCGTTCTTCTGCCTGCTTTCTTCCATGGAACATGCACCATTGCGCTTAAGCCCAGCACTATATTCGCATCAAACCCTTTTATCCTTTGCCATGCTGCGTTTTGCCTTATTTCCAAACGGGCTATAACGCCCTCAATGAAAATTTATAAATATTCGTATGTAATAACTATTCACAGTTAATTTGTGGCTTTGCGCTTGAGCGATGCGTATTTTTAATGCTCATTGTCTAAAAATTGCGTGACTATATGAATATAAAGGTCCAGGAGAACAACGAAAAGGTCTTCAAGTTCAGCATAAGCGGCATAACCGAGAGCAACGCAAACGTGCTCAGAAGGGCAGCCATAAACTCTGTGAAGACGTTCGCCATAGACTCCGTTACGTTCTACGAGAACACCAGCCCGATGTTCGACGAATACATAGCCCACAGGATAGGGCTTGTGCCCATAGTGACTCCAACCTCTGGATACAAGGACGAGGACGAAATCCTTTTCACAGCCGAGGCAACGGGCCCGATAACGGTGTACTCAAAGGATCTTCAAAGCACGGACAAGGAGGTGAGAGTAGCTTCCGAAGGAATCCCGATAATAAAGCTCGGGACAGGTCAGCGCATAAGGATAGAAGGCAAGGCGAGGATGGGAACCGCATCCAAGCACGCCAAGTTCCAGCCTGGCCTGGTTGCGGTCGAGCCAACCGGCGACGACTCGTTCAACTTTTACATTGAATCATTTGGCCAGATGCCACCCAAAGAAATCATTAATAAGGCTTGCGACACAATAAAGGAAAGAATCAAGGAAGTCTCTAAGGTAGCTAAGAAGCTCTAACCCATGCGGGGGTGGCAGAGCATGGCCAAATGCGCAGGACTGAGGAGTTTTGCACAAAACTTAGAACTCCTGTGTCTTTAGTGACTGCGTGAGTTCAAATCTCACCCCCCGCATAAAGATCATAAAATCATGGTGAAATTCATGAAGATAACTCCGGAAAGGAAGGACATACGCGACGCCATCAGCATGCTCTCAGAAATGTCGAAGGGCGAGAACGCGAAGCCGATAGCAAAGAAGCTCTACGGCCTTCTCGCAGTGCCGAAAAGGAGGCGTGTTAGCGTCAACCTGTACAAGATAGACAAGTACACAAAGGAGGGCGACAACGTAATAGTGCCGGGAAAGGTCCTTTCCATTGGCTCGCTGAGCCACAAGGTCAACATAGCGGCGCTTGAGTTTTCCGACAGCGCTCTAGAGAGGATAAGTGCTACGGGGAGCAGCACTTCCACTATAAAAGAAATGGTAAGCAAGAAAAACGTTCGTATTATAATATGATGGTGCTCTGAATGCCTGAAAGGTTTAATATTGAGAAATGTTTGGTATACGATGCCGACGGGCAGGTGCTCGGAAGGATAGCTAGCATGATAGCAAAGAACCTGCTGGAGGGCAACGACGTGGCAGTGGTGAATGCCGAGAAGGCAATAATAAGCGGAAAGCGCAAGCCGATGGCTGCGAAGTACAGGACAAGGCTAAACCTTCAGGAAAAGGAGAACCCTGAGCACTCGCCGTACTGGTCTAGAAGGCCGGACATGCTGTTCAAGCGCATAGTGAGGGGAATGCTGCCATACAGAAGGCCGCGCGGAAAGGAGGCCTTCAGGAAGCTCAGGGTATTCATGGGAGAGCCGGAAGAGCTCAAGTCAAAGGAGCGCATAAAGCCGAAGATCAAGGGAGCGAAGGAGATATACGCGGGCTACATAACGCTTAAGGATCTCTCAAACACCCTTGGATACAACATAGACAAGTGATGATATTTATGGCAGAAGCTGAAGTTGAAATCAAGCAGGAGCAGAAGGCTGAACAGCAGAAGGAGGAATCCGAAAAGCCGAAGAAGGCTTCAAGGTCAAGGAAGAAGCCGGCAAAGAAGGCTGCGAAGGTCATAACAGTAAAGAGCAAGAGAAAGCGCAGCATAGCCAGGGGAGTCGGAAAGCCGGGCTCGGGCAGCATAAGGATAAACGGCATGAACGCGATGACGATAAAGCCAGAGGAGATAAGGCACGAGATCCTAAGGCCGGTATACTTCAACGAGATAACAAAGGGCATAGCCGACGGCATGGACATAAGCATAAACGTCAAGGGCGGGGGCATAAGCGGAAGGGCGCAGGCCTCCGGAAGCGCCATAGCAAAGCTCATAAGCGAGTTCGCAGGCTCGGATACCGTAAGGAAGGAGTACATGCGCTACGACAGGCATCTGCTTAAGGACGATGCAAGGCGCGTCGAGCCCAAGAAGTTCCTCGGACCAAAGGCAAGGGCCCGCAACCAGACTTCATACAGATGATTCGTTTTCCGGCTTTTGCCGGTTTTGCATTTAAGATGATAACATGATGATACCTGTGCGCTGTTTCACATGCGGCGCTGTTATAGGAGACAAATGGGAGGAGTACGACAGGCGCGTCAACAAGGAGCACGAGGACGGCGCCAAGGTGCTTGACAGCCTCGGCCTTAAGAGGTACTGCTGCAGGCGCATGATGATAAGCAACGTAGAACTAATAGACGAATTCGTCGAGAGCGGCAGGAAGTGATAGCAAGGTTATTTATAGGTATTTCGGCAAAATATTCGTGCATGGGGCCGTCTGCTAGCTTGGTAGGCTTCCAGCTTGGGGTGCTGGCGACCCGAGATCCTGTGCACGGGAATTCAAAAGCATTCCAAATGCTGAAAATCTCGGCGGCCCCAAAGGTGTTAAAATGAGTGAAGAAGGATTCATAGTAGATCAGAACGGTTATCTTGAAGCGGGAATACACATCGCCACAAAGGTGAAGAGCCCTGGAATGGAGCGCTTCATCTACAAAGTAAGGGACGACGGCCTGTATCTGCTCGACCTCAAGACCATAGACACGAGGATATCGGTAGCAGCAAAGATGCTTGCAAGGTACGACCCGAGGGATGTCATAATAACCGCATCAAGGGTTTACGCAATAGCAGCTGCAGAAAAGTTCGCAGAGGCCATAAAAGCCCAATTCATAAAGGGGAGAGTCACTCCAGGAATATTCACAAACCCGTTGAGGGAGGACTTCACGGAACCAAAGCTCATAATGATAAGCGACTCGAGGAACGAGAAGCAGGCCATAAAGGAGGCCAGCAAGATAGGCATTCCTATAATAGCGCTTAGCGATACGGACAACTCTATGAAGTTCATAGACCTTGTGATTCCGGCAAACAACAGGGGCAGGAAATCGCTGGCGTTCATCTACTACCTGTTGGCAAGGGAAACCCTAAAGAACAGGGGCGACATAAAATCTAACGAGGAATTCACGCTGAAGGTGGAAGACTTCGAAGCAAAGATAGAGGCACAGAAAGCTCAGTCGTACGCTTCGCAGTAATCTTTCCTATTACTTCTAATTTTTTATTTTAATTTCCTTCAACAACAAGAGCCAGGGCTTTTTACAAAGGCACGAATACCAGTCCGGCTATGAGGTAAGTTATTATGGCAAGTGCCATTGCGCCCAAGCTCAGATTTCTTGAAAGCCCGAAGAACCTTTCGGAATGCTTGCCCAGCACGTGTCCAACTGCCACATAGGCCAGCATTATGTCGACTATGGCTATGGGGACTGCATAAGCGAGGTTCAGCCTGAAGGGAACGCTGAAGAAGAACATGAACACGCTTATGAGTATGGCCTCTATGTATAGTATGAAGGCGAGCTGCGAGCTGCGCGGCTTGCCTATGTAGAAGACCACGTTCCTGATCTTTCCTGCGCGCGTGTCCCCTTCGTAATCCCTGACCATTCCGTGTATCTCCCTGGCAAGCCCGCTGAGAAATACGATGAACGATATGAAGACTATGGTGGAGGAAAGCTCATACGTGACCGCGTAATTTCCATATATGAACGGAATCACCATTGTGAAGGCTATGTACACGTTTCCAAGCAAGGGTATGTGCTTGAGCTTGTAGCTGTACAGGTACGCGAGCACCGCGAATATGAGCGCTATAAGAAACGCAGCCCAATTTACGAATGCTGAAATCGCTATGCCTAAAATAAACACTATCGCCGTTATCCTAAGGGCGCCTTTTGGCTTTATGGCTCCGGTGACCAACGGCCTTTTCTTTCCGTTCGCTCTGTCTATGCCTATGTCGAAGTAGTCGTTTATGGCGAATGCTCCCATGCTTACGAGTATGGGTGGTATTATCGAAAGCACCAACAGCCAGTAGCTTGGAACCCTTCCTATCGCTATTATTTCAGCAGCTATTACTGCCAGCGCAAGCATCACGCTATGCTCGGCTCTGGTAAGCCTAAAGAATGCCGAAACAATTCCTTCTCTGTCCCTATGCTTGCCCATGCGATGCGCCACTATTTAAACTAGGAATATTCAGCGAGAAATGATTTTAAATCCTACTACCTCAATCTAAACGATGAAAGAACGTCTAAGGCACATATTCATTAGGGATAACGCACAGTCTGCGATAGAAATGCTTAGCGTTTATGCTTGGGCGCTTCTCATAATCGCCATATTCGTGGCCTTCATATTTGTAATCTCTGGCCCAAAAGCTCCTGTAAGCTACTTACCTCCTGTATGCAACATAGAGCCCCTACTTCCGTGCGTACAGAGCACGTTGACCAGTATAAATACAGCTCACAGCATACCCATAAAATATACTGTAGTTTTCCTCGACAGTCTTGGGGTCGGAATGCATCTTCCAGCCAATGCCATAAGTGTCACTCTTACAAACATAGGCAGTACAGGAACGAATACCTACAACGGTACTTGCATACCTCAAAACGTGAGCTCCGGAACCAGAGTCATATGTGCAGTTTCCATACCTGGAACCGTGGAGCCATCTCTGGGTAGCACGACAACCGCAACGTTCGATATTCACTATTATACGTGCAAATCAGGAGTATGCACAGGCCCCTACGTAACTGCGGGCGCATCTACGCAGTCTATGAGCCCTGCATACGTTCCTTTCTACAACGTTACGCTTTACACAAGTCCAACCAGCGGGGAAATAGTTATAAATGGGGTCATATACCACAACAACGTCACAGTCCCGCTGGCTTCTGGGACATATACTCTCTATGCCGTGTCTCCGGTTGGCTACGCATTCGGGGCATGGGCAATAAGTTCCGGTACGTCAGCTCTGAGTTCACTTTCTGCCGAACCTACGACGCTTACGCTACGTTCTAACGTTTCCATAACTGCCGACTTCAAGGTTTCAGCAACCACCAGCACAATATATACTAGCACCAGCACTTCAACCACTTCGACATCAACAACAACCTCTACAACAACCTCCACCTCAACCACAACCTCAACAACTTCAACCTCCACATCCACCACTTCTACCTCTACAACCACATCAACCTCTACAACAACCTCCACCTCAACTACGTCTACAAGTACAAGTACAACCTCGACTTCAACCAGTACCACATCCACATCAACCACAACCTCTACCTCTACAACCACTTCTACCTCCACGACTTCAACAAGCACTACAACATCCACGACATCCACATCCACATCCACCACTTCTACCTCTACAACCACATCAACCTCTACAACAACCTCCACCTCAACCACTACATCAACCTCTACAACAACCTCCACCTCAACCACTACTTCAACCTCTACAACAACCTCTACCTCTACAACCACATCAACCTCTACAACAACCTCCACCTCAACCACTACTTCAACCTCTACAACAACCTCTACCTCTACAACCACATCAACCTCTACAACAACCTCTACCTCTACAACCACATCCACATCAACCACAACCTCCACATCTACCACTACAACAACCTCCACATCCACCACAAAGACGACGAGCACGGTTAGTTATACTGACGGCTCTGTCTATGGCAATATGGGTATACTGATGGCTAACGGTACAGGAATACCTGCAAAGGACGTCAGGATAGGGGATTTCATAATGTCATACGACTTCGCCACTGGGAAACTTGCTCCTTCGGCAGTTACCTCTGTGCAGGTATTCGAAACTAACAACACGTATGTGTTCAACGGGAACCTGCGCGTAGATGCAAACGAGGTGCTTTACATAAACGGAAGGTGGATGAAGGCATACGACACCAAAGTCGGAGACAACCTCTATATGCCAGGATACGGCAACGTCACGATATATTCGATAAGCATATATAACAAGGGAGGTCATGTTTACGACTTCCTTGCGAGCCCCTACAACAATTACATCGCAAACGGATATGTAATAGACGAACTAGAGAGCTGAAGATGCACAAAATAAAAATAATAAAGACGATTTGATGAAGACAGAAAATTTAGGGGAAGGGCAAACTGGATATTATACGGCCTCGACTGTCACAGAACCATCCCCGTCGACTCAGGCTCCGGCAACAGGTCCAACACGCGGCAGACGCATTTCGTTTTACATTGCTGGTATAATAGCAGCGCTGATACTCTTCAGCGCAATTGCTCTGATACTACATGGGAGCAACTTCGGCATAATCACGACTGTTACAACCACGCAGCCAACGGCACCTACTACCGTGTCTCCATCGTCTAACGTGCAGCTGAATATAAGCACGAATTCATCGATGCGGGAGCAGCTGCTGTTCGGCATACTGAACAAGTCGAAGTACTATCTGCTCCTTAACTCCACAATAAAGAATTTCACTCTTGGGGCAGACAATATAACCTCGGAGCTTGCAACGGTCAGGATATATGGGCTTAATTTCACTTCGAACCTTACAGATTCGCCCATCGAGTTCCCACCGGGATATAACCTTTCAATACCTTCATCGTATTCTCTCTATACTTTACCAATAAGTACTTCCATATTCGCTTACGAAGAGCCAAACGTGGCCGAAGCGGTGAAATACTACAACTACGAAAGGGAGCAGGTAATATTCGGCAACTCCAAAGTAACAATTCCCGTGCACAACATGACAGTTTACTATGCCTCAAATTTTTCGACATCTCCCATCAGCAAACCAGGATACAACTACACTACTCTTGACAGCGAATATCCAATACCCTCTGGCATATCCGGACTAAACCTCACTGCAATATCTATATCTCCGTTCTACAGGAATGCAGAGTGGTACATAATACAAGCGCAGTATCATAACTATTTCATACTGTTCAGCTACTTTGGCGTACTTCACCACTTCAACCAGAGCACAGCCCTCAGAATAGCACAGCACTATATAAACACGACGATAAGATGACCTTACCAAAGACTGGTATTGCCATAGTAGTTTCAATGCTGGTAATAATATCTGCAGTATCTGCGTACTTGGTCATATTTTCCGGCAGCAGTGTCGGAGTCAGGCTCAATGTTCCCACGTCCGCATTAGGCTCCATATTTTCTGGATATAATATATCGCTGATTACCAACAAATCCGAAATATTTTCCGGAACCTTGAAGTCAGAAGGATATGTAAGTGCGTCAGATGAAGTCTTCAATGCGACCAACAAATACAATAAGCTGGCCGTAACCATTATCCTTATGAGATACTCAAATTCATCAGGAGCCAACAAACCGCTTTCCGAAGAACTCTCGCTTGTAAAAGAGGGGCCAAAACATTCAGGAAGCTATTTTAGCATCATCGGGATTAAGAACTACAGCCATTACGGAATCACTGTCCCAATATACGAAATCCTTGACATAGGGGTACTGAATCTGACAACGGTAAACAGGTCGATTGACTCAGGGCTACCTACGATGCCATACTATCAGTTCACAAGCATGTTCGTGTATGGCGACTATTACGGGAGCGCAACGGTCAACGGATATTATAATTCATCGACGTTTTCCAATGCCTCAATGAGCATAGCCGAATATTTAATAAACAGGTTTCCTAACGCTGTAAACGATTAGCTTAGGTGCAAGAAGACAAAAATAAGATATGCGGATCTGGCGGGATTTCCATCGCCATGCAAAATATTGCGTTTGCGATTTTGAACCCGCGACCGCCCGGTCCGAAGCCGGGTGCGCTATCCAAACTACGCTACAGATCCACGAAGTTATTTGCAGGCTTTCATATAAATAGCTTAGTTGCCGAAGAAATTGGTTATTTTTGTCTGCTTTATGTTTTCCATTGTCTTCCAATGCAGCCTTAAGTTGCCGTCGAACTTGCCCGTATTTAGGTGCTTCCTCACTGCGTCTATGGTTGTGAAATCTGACGGATATCCGGAACCTATCTTTATCTTAAGCTTCTTTTCGAGCTTCCTTATCTCCTCGTCCCTTGTTACCTTTGCTATTATGCTGGCCGCCGAAACTACTGGATACCTGACATCGGCCTTGTGCTCGGCAACGAGCTTTATCGGCTTGTCCTTGAGCTCCTCCCTGCTGGACTTTATCCCCACAACGCGGGTACGCTTTGCAGACAGCAGCTTGAGCCTGACTCCGAACCTCTCAGCTATCACGTCCGGGGAGTCTATATAAAAAGAATTTACGTCCGAGCTCATCGAATCGAAAAGCCTCGCGAAGTGCACAGCTTCAAGCTCGTTTAGGGATATGCCCTTCTGCATGGCTTCGTTTATCTCTGCAGGGCTTATGATGCCTGTCTTTACCTCGGAAGCGATTTTTGTTATGGAATTGAAGAGCTCATATCTGCGCTTTGGAGAAAGGAGCTTGGAGTCGCGAACCCCTATGCGGGAGAGCCTATGCTCGTATCCCTTTGTTATCGCAACTATGGATATGACAAGGGGCCCGACGAGGGCACCGCGACCAGCTTCGTCGCCCCCGCAGATTATTATGCCAACACCCGCGGTTACATGGACTTTCTGTCGATTACTATGTAATCGTTTACGGCCTGCACTGCGTTGTACGGTATCTTTATCTGCCCGCTGTCTATCTTGAGCTTGTTTGCTATGTTGCTATCCATGTTCGGCTCGACTATGAAGGCGTTTATCTTGCCTGTTATCGGGCTTATGTCCGCGTCGATAAACCTGCCTACGTCAAAACCGTCGTTCGTCACAACTTTTTTCCCTACGAGCTGTCTTCCTATTATGAACTTCACCATTTTTTCACCTTGGCGCCTAAATATATATCATCGGATTAATTTAATAGCCTTACGCTTTTACGTTGAAAGCGGAACTTTTGTTGTCTACAAGTACTACGCGGTTCGTTATGCCGAACCTCGAGACCTTGACAAGCCCGATATTTTCAAGCTTTCTTACTATCCTGTGCACCTTTACCTTCGAGAAGCCGCTCACCGATACTATGTCCGACTGCAGCATTAAGCCGTCTCCAGAGAGAATTTCCAGCACCTTTTTGTCGCCTTCATTAAGTATCTTTCCCGTTATCCTCATTTCATGGTTCCTTGAGCTCCTGCGCACCTTGAGCGTGCTGATGCTCCTTATCGAATTGAATTCTATGTTGAGAAGCGCCATCCCCGCTGCTACCAGTATTATGCCGCCTATGAATGGTATCGCGAAATCAAAGGCAAAATTTATGACGCCGAAGCTGACGTCGCGTATGGTGTGTATCTGTATGCCGTTGGCAAATGCAACCAGCATCATTGCTCCCCTTATTATCGATATTATCAGCAGTATTGCGCCAGTAGAGGTCGTGACTATGGCAAGCCTGTCGTACCTTTTTCTCAGTGCCCTCTTTTCCATGCCGTTACCCCAAGATAAACAAGAATGCATGACATAAGCTCCTATAATATAAGAATGCAAATGTTTATATAAAATGGTTTTTATATTAAGAACGGTAACATGGAAGAAAGCTCTATACTCAGGTCCAAGCAGGCCGGAATACTCCTCTGCCTTAACGACCAGTCGAAGGACTGGAGCATAAGCGAGCTTGCCAAGAGCACAGGCACGACTTACGTGCACGTGTGCAACTTCATACGCGACTGCGAGAGCAGGGGCATAGTGGAGAGCCAGAAGCACGGCAAGGACAAGATGATAAAGCTAACGGAAAAGGGCAGGCTTCTCACATCACACATAAGCGGAATATACGCGCTGCTGGACCAGAAAAATCCCGAAGCCCAGAATCAAACGCGTACTACTGCATGAAGGTTTCCAAGCCCGAGCTTTGCAAGCACCGCGTCGGGATCCACGTAGTAGTCCCTGACTGTTTCGTTTATGCTCCTTATGTCGCGCCTTCCGAGCTTGTTGAGCTGTGCGAGTATCATGGCCCTGACGTTCTCCTCTGCGAGTATGTCCGGGGGTGGCACTCCTATGAGCGTTGAAAGCGTATCCCTGTAGGTGACGCTCGGCAATATCGCTGAGGCCTTATGTGTCTTGTAATCGAGCTTGTAAAGGTCGGAAAGCAGTATCTGCGTTTCTATTCCTGCAAGCTCGGATATCTGCACTATCTTCCTGTGAGGTACTCCGTTCTCGTACACCTGCGAGAGCACTATGAGTGCGTCTATGACTGGTATTATATCCTTGGGCACATTCATCGGCGAGTGCTGAAGCCTGTTTATTATGTCCCTGGATGAAGAGGCGTGTATTGTGCCCATAGATATCTTTCCTATGTTCATGGCGGTTATCATGTCGTTTGCTTCTTCTCCTCTTACCTCTCCTATTATTATCATGTCAGGCCTCATCCTGAGCGCGTTCTTCACGAGCTCTACCATGGGCATGTCCTCGCTAGTCTCGAGCCTGACGCAGTTCTCCTGCGTCGATGTGTCTAACTCGTAAGTCTCCTCTATCGTCACAACGCGCTGCTCCGGCCTCATGAAGGAGAACAGGGAATTAAGCAGCGTAGTCTTTCCGGCTGCCGGCATGCCTGCAATCAGAAGGTTTGCCGGCCTAACCTTGAAGCCGTCCATGTAAAGCCACAGCCTTGCAGCTATGCTGTAATCAAGGGTTCCCGAATTTATCAGGTCTATTATGCTTAGCGCGGTCTGCTTGAAGTTCCTTATCGTTATGTCGTATCCGAGAGGCGACGAAACTATGTTCGCCCTGCTGCCGGAGGGCGTGTGCACGTCGAGTATGTTTCCCTTTGCGCTCTCGTTCGTCGCGTAGAGCTTGAGCTTGTTCACGAACCTGGAAAGCTTCTCCTTGTCTTCGAACCTCGCGTCCATCTTCTTTTGGCCATCCTTGGAATCGTATATGAAAACGCTCTTCGTGTTGTTTATCATTATGTCTTCTATGGATTCGTTCCTCATGAGCTCGTCTATCGGCGAAAGGTCGTTTATGTCGCTTATGAGTGTGTTTATGTCATCATCGCTCATGTCGGGCTGTATGTCCTTCGCCGTAACCTTGATGAGCTCGTCGCGCCTTTCCGTCTTTTCGACGTTTACGAACCGGCCGATCAGCCTGTTTAATATCTCGTCCTCTATCCTATAGAGCCTCTCATCCATCAAAATCAGGAGCTATTCTCAAACAAACATTATAAATGTGTCGCAACGCGGCTATTCAGGCACAAGCGAGTTTATTATGAAATAGGGATCGAACTCCATCAGCTCCTCGTAGCCCTCTCCAGTGCCGAAGAAGAATATCGGAAGCCCGGTAACGTCCGACAGCGATATCGCGTTTCCGCCCTTGGCGTCGCAGTCAAGCTTTGTAAGTATTATCCCGTCTATCTTTATGTATTTTAAGAACTCGGCCACCTGCTCGGCTATCCTGTTTCCGGCAGTGCTTTCCCCTACGTATATCGTTATGTCTGGCTTGGCCACCCTCTCCATCTTCTTTATCTCGTTAAGCAGGTTCTTGTTCGTTTCCTGCCTGCCAGCGGTGTCTATAAGCACGGTGTCGGAGCTGTGCGCCTTGGCGTATTCTATGGCGTCAAAAGCAACGCTTGCCGGATCTGCCCCGTAGCTTCCTTTTATAACCGGCATTCCTATCTTGGCAGCGTGGAACGATGTCTGCTCTATTGCTGCAGCCCTGAACGTGTCGCTTGCTGAAAAAACAGAGCTTATTCCGTTCTTCTTGAACATGTATGCTATCTTGGCCATGGTTGTCGTCTTGCCAGTGCCGTTGGGTCCCAGAAACATTATGGAAACCGGCTTCATTCCCTCCTTTAGCCTGTTCCTGACCATCTGGAGAAGCTTCTCCTTGGGCATGCCCTCCTGCAACACTTTTGAAAGTTCAGATCTCACGCAATCCGAAACGCCCCTGCGTATATTCCTGGATTCGAATGCGGAGTTTTTCAGCGTTTCCTTTAGCGAGTTTATGAATTTGTCCGTTGTCTCGTATGAGACGTCGGATTGCAGCAGCGTGAGCATCAGCTCTCCGGTGAAGTTGTCTATGTCTGCCTCGTTGAGTCTTACTTCCTTGGAGAAAACGCCCTTTAGCCTAGTGGAAAGGGAAATCTTCATCTTCTCTTCTCTTTTGGCCTTTTCGATCAACGGCTCCTTTCCTGCATTTTCGGCAGATTCGCTCTCGGCCGTATTATTCTCATTGTTTTCAGAAACAGTTTCTTCTTCATTTTTTTCTTCGGCAGGCTGCTTTTCTTCCTCCTCTTCCTTCATGCTTGACGTTTCGGTTACTGTTACGCGCTCTTCTTCTACTGCCTGTACGGGCGCCGTATTGCTCTCAGTGACAGTTGGCTGTTCCTCCTCGCGCTCGCTTTTTACGATCGAACCTATCGCATTAGATATTTTTTTTCGCAGCGAATCGAACATGCTATGCCTGCTTCAAAATCTTATCCAGCCTCGCAGATATCTCGAACATGGCATCCTCGGCCTTGCCCCTCGCCTTCATGAGCTCCTGCATGTTCTTCGTGTGCATATCTATCCTCGAGGACAGGTATTCAACGGCCTTGGCGATTTCCTTCTCAATCAGGTATCCGCCACCGACGCCCACGAGGGCCTTTGGCTCGCTTGCAGCCCTGGCGCTTATGAAGACTGAAGACCCTATTGGCGACAGCATGTTCGAATCCTTTATCCTGTCGAACTTCTCCAGCGACGTCTTGGCTGCGTTGAGCTCGTTTATGTAGTCCATGACAGCGTTTATCTCCCTGCTTATCGTGGTGTATTGGTTCTGGTAGACCTGCTGCATGTACTGCAGGTTCTGCACAGCCTCTTCAAGGCTTTCGCCATTTTCCTGAGTGCTCATTGAAGGACCTTATTTCGCTTCAACCACTTCCTTTATTGCTATCATGCTCTTGCTAAGCCCCTGCTTCGAGCCAATCTTCACGAGGGCGCTCTCCATGGCGTGCTTCTCGCTGTTTGCCTCTATCTCTAGCTCGAATTTCTGCATTGAGCCTCTTTTTATTGTTCCTCTTACTATGTACTTCATGCGTTCACCTTTTTAATCGCCTATGTCCAAAGCATCCGTTATCCTGGCTATCTCGAATCCCGTCGTTTCCGAGCCTATAACGACCCCCTTCGAATTAGCCAGCACTGAAAGCCCTATGCTGAGGGCTCCGGTATTTGCCGTGGTCCTTATGGAATCCATTCCTGTGGCTTTGTCCAGCTCCTCTTTTTCCTCGTCGCTGCATCTGTTGTTTATCAGCAGGCCCCTGTTCGTAAGAACGTTGCTTGCGCCGACGGTCTTGAAGCTTTCCCCCGAATACCTTACAACTTCTACGCCAAGTATGTTGCGTATCTCCCGTATGTCTTCGTTTCCGTATTCCGGGTTGACTATTGCGATCTTGTCGTTAGCCAGCACGTTGTTGCCTATGGCGTTGAGGTTGCTGCTTATGCTTCCGACGTTGATGTCTCCTGCGAGCTCCTTTATCTTTTTAATCTCTGAGTCTGTGGCTATGTTTGACAGGACTATGCCGTTGGAGTTCGCCCTTGCGAAAATTCCCACGAGATCGGACATGCCCACGGTTATGAGAAGGCATTCGGTGTCAAGCGCCCCTGAGACAGCCCTGATTCCTGTTGCGTTAAGCGAATTTCCCATGAAGACATATTTGTCTGTAGCCGTGCCGAATGCGCCCACATAGCCGCTTTCATGTATGGAGTATTTTATGATTGGCATGTGGGCACCGTTACCTTGACTCTCCAAGCATCACTGCTTGGGTTTTGCCTTGGATTCAGCGGCCTCCGGCTTTTTCTGCGCGGGCTTGGCCACTTCGCTCTTCGGTTCCTGCTTGGCCTTTGCTCCTTTCTTTTCCGGAGCCTTGGCCTCAGCCTTCTGCGTTTCGGCTGGCTTCTTGTCGCTGTACAATGACACCTTTGCCACTCCGTTGTCTATGTTGACGTTGGCCTTTATCGGCATCATGCTCTTGGTGTAAACCTTGGTCATTGCGCTGTTCATTGCCATGTCTATCTTAACGTTTTCCTCGGCCACCTTCATGTAATGGGCAATCCTCTCCCTGACGTACCTGCTGAGGCGCTTCTGCCTGACTGACCTAGGCTGTGTAACCAGATATCTCCTTATGTTTATCGTTATGAGTTTTGCAGGCATTTTCAATCACCCTTCAGGTTTAGCTTGGTCCTCCTCCAGTTCCTGGAGAAAAGGTTCTGCTGTATTCTCCTGTGCGTCCTCACCATGGCGAGCACCGGTATCCTCCTGGACCTCTTCAGCTGCTTGCCCAGGCGCTCCTTCTTGATCTTGCTCTTCTTTGACATTTTAACACCATAATCGTAAGCTTTATTTGTGCTTGAATTCTATCTTCGGTTCAGGCTTGTACGTGAGCCTGTTCAGCAGCGATACGAGCTGTGCGTCCGTTATCTTGCCGGACACCTGGTTCGACTGTGCGAGCTGCACTATCAGGTTCGACAGCTGCATGTACAGCTCGTGGTTTGACACGCTTATGTTCATTATGCGCTCGTAAGCGTCGGCCTCAAGCAGCTGCCTGAGCATTGACTTTATCTGCTGTTCGCGCTGCATTTCCCTGTAAACCTTTGCAAGCGCCTTCTTTGACTCCCTGTCGTCCTGACCTTCATAAGATTCGGACATCATACTGCACCAAAAGCATTCGGTTTTAACTCTGCGACTTGTAGCCGCTTATCTCGTTTGATAGCTTGTCCAGGAAGGATTTTCCCTTAGGGGTTATTACCCTGCCCTTGCCTGTCTTCTTGACATAATCCAAGCCTTCGAGCTCCTTGAAGGCGTCGCTTATTATGCTTCCGCTTGCCGGCATGTGGTGGTGCTTGTGTATCACGTGGTCCTTCCTTGAGCCGTATCTAGTCCTGAGCTTGGACACGCCCACCGGGCCGTTAACGTATACCTGCCTAAGTATCGAAGCAGTCCTTATGTACCAGAAATCCGGATCCTCTGGCACGCGCTCCTTTGCCGCTCCGCTCTTCACATAATTGACATAATCCGGCTTTTTCACCTTGCCCTTGAGCTTTTCAGCCGCCATCTTCACGAGTTCCGATGCATCAACGTCATATACGTTTGCCATTAAACCATCTTTGAGTATTTTATTTAGCTGTTAAACATAAGCCAAGCGCCAACGAACCGCATTGCTGGACGCAGCTGGCCGAATAAGGCTATGACTAACCTTTTTTAGCATAATTATTATAAATAGTTTGCGTTGTTCGTGTTTTTATACCTTTGCTGCCCCTATTTCCGGGCCTTGGCCGTCCTTAGCTTGCCAAGCATGTCGGCGTTTTCCTTTTCCACTGCGTTTTCCAGTATGTCGAGCCCTTCCTCTATGTTGCGTATGGACATGGTTATTGGAGGTATTATCCTTATGGTAGAAACCCCTGCAGGGAGCATGAGCAGCCCGTCGTAGAAGCACCTCTCCATTATGGAGTCTCTCTCCTTTACTGCCGGCTCCTTTGTCTTCCTGTCCTTCACGAGCTCTATAGCAAGCATCATGCCCATGCCGCGCACGTCGCCTATTATCTCGTAGTGCTCCTTCATCTTCTCGAGCCTTGATTTCATCATTCTTCCCTTACTGTGAACCTGCTCCTCTATCGAGCGCATGTTATTCTTCACGTGCTTGACCAGCGCGTGCGCCCCTGCAACTACTGCGAGGTTACCTCCGAAAGTGTTTGCGTGCGCCCCTGCAGGTATGTCCGGCAGGCTCTTTTTCAGCATGGTGACTCCGAACGGCAACCCAGCTCCGACAGACTTCGCGAAAGTGTATATGTCAGCATGCACTCCGAAGTTGTCCAATGCTGCCGGCTTTCCCGCCCTGAAGTATCCAGCCTGCACTTCGTCTGATACGAACAGCATTCCGTAGCTGTCGGTAAGCCTCTTGAGCTCCTTGAAATAATCCTTTGGCGGAACTACGTAACCGCCTTCTCCCTGTATTGGTTCGACCACGAAAGCCGCAACCTCATCTCCAGCAACTTCTTTCGACAGAGGATAATCCTTTATGTAGTCTATGCATGCGAATCCGCAATCCGGATAGCTCTGGTGCAGCGGGCATCGGTAGCAATACGGGTACGGCACGTGTGTCGTGTTGACGAACGGCCCCATGTGCTCCCTCTGCACGAGCTTCGATGAAGTCAGGCTCAACGAGCCGTTAGTCCTTCCGTGGAATGAGTTGTAGAACGCCATTATGCTGCTCCTTTTCGTTATAACCTTTGAGAACTTTATCGCTGCCTCGTTAGCTTCGGTTCCCGAATTGGAGAGGAAAAGCTTGCCGTACTGCTTCGGAAACATGCTGGTAAACTCCTCGGCGAACTTCACCGGGAGTTCGGCGTAGTAGTCGGTAAAAGCGGAATGCATGAGCCTGTCAACCTGGGCTTTTATCGCCTCCCTGACCTTGGCGTTGGCGTTTACGCCGAAATTGTAAACTGAAATGAAGCTTGAAAAATCTATGAACTTGTTTCCGGATACGTCGTAGGCGAAATCGCCGTCCCCCCTGTCCGCCACAAACGGATAGCTCTCCCTTGTCGTAGTCACAAAAAGGCTTTTGTCCCTCTTTATTATCTCATTTGCTTTTTTTGATATTTTTATCTTCGGCATTCAAAGACCCCATTCTCTCCCTATACTCAGAATATTTTACCAAAGCTGCAAGAGCCTTGGCTGCATCTTCAGGCGAAGGGTATACTGGGACTCCTGAACTCTCCATCATGTTGTTGTGCACCTCGGCGTAGTTGCCTCCGGGGCTCACAACCACTATGGGCTTCTTCCCTTCAGAACCGTATTTTATTATCATGGCTGCAACCCTCGAGTCGGCCCCAGGCGTCTGGAACAGCGATATGACCATAAGCGCATCGACGTTGGGGTCCTTGGAAAGGACCTCCATCGCGGCGCCGAACCTCTTGTCGTCAGCGTCCCCTGCCATGTCCATCGGCATGCTCATGTTCACTATGGGTGGCATCACCTTCCTGAGGACCTTCTTCGCGTCGTCGGACAGCTCAGCCATTTGCAGCCCGTTCAAGTAAAGCGAATCCGCTGCAAGAACACCAACGCCTCCTCCGTTAGTTATTATCGCAATGCGCTTTTTCGTTGACAAGGGCTGCGACTCGAATATCTTGGCGAAGTAAAGCATGTCGTCAAGGCTTTTGGCCTGTATGAAGCCGTACTGCTCGAATACCGCTTCGTATGCGGCATAGCTGCCGGCGAGCGACGCCGTATGCGAATGCGCCGCGCTGGATCCGGCAGGAGTTATCCCTCCCTTTATTATTATGACCGGCTTGAGCTTTGTAACCTCCTTTGCGACTTCGACGAAGTCCTTTCCGCGCCTCACTCCTTCCATGTAAAATATTATTACCTTCGTGTCAGGATCGTGACCGAGATAATTTAGTATGTCGACTTCGTCGACAACGGCAGCGTTTCCATAAGATATGAACTTGGAAAGCCCGAAGTTCTCGTGTGATATCAGGTCCAGCACAGCGCTTCCTACTGCCCCGCTCTGCGAAGCAAAGCTTACGCCACCTATGCTTGGCTTGTCTATCTTGAATGTGGGCAGGAACATTGTGTCTACCCTGGAGCGCAGGTCCATCACCCCTAAGCAGTTCGGACCGAGCACAGGCAGCGAGTACTTTTTAGCTATTGAAACTACCTGCTCCTGCAGTCCGGAATCTCCGACTTCTGAAAAACCGCTGCTGACGATTATAACGCTTTTCACCTTTGCCTTTCCGCATTCCTCCAATGTCTGCGGTACAAACTTCGCCGGTATTGCTATTACGGCAAGGTCCATGGGTTTTTTGATGTCCAGCACGCTCTTGTATGATTTCCTTCCAAGTATCGGTCCATCCGCGCTGACGTTTACCGGGTAAATCTCCCCGTCATAACCGACGTTGAGGTAGTTCTGCATTATTATGTGGCCCACCTTTTCCGGGCTTTGCGAAGCACCTATTATGGCCACGCTTTTCGGCTTTAACATGTTGTCGAGATCGTAATATTTTCCTGCCATAAAATCACTCCTTCATCAGCCTCAGGTCAACCGCATCGTAAGTGCCGTCGTGCAATATTATGGGGTTCAGGTCCAGTTCTGCAATCTTCGGGTTCTTCACAAGGAACTCGGATACCTTGAGCAGCAGGTTTTTCACTATCCTCTCGTTCCTTTCGTCGGCTAGCATTATCTGCTTCGACTTCAAACTTCCTATCATTGCACCGGCGTCGTATTCGGTTATGGGACATAGCCTTACTGAGACGTCCTTGAAAACCTCCACATATATTCCTCCGAGCCCGAGCAGTATGAGCTTTCCGAATTGCGCGTCGGTGTTGCCTCCGATTATTATCTCGGTGCCGTTCGATACCTGCTCCTGAACAAGTATCTTGTAAGGTTTCAGCTTCTCCCCGAGCTTCACGAGTTCGGAATAAGCCCCTTCTATCTCTGCATCTCCCGAGAGGTTGAGCTTTACCAAGCCGCTCTTGGACTTGTGCAATGCCTTGTCCGATATGAGCTTCATCACTATCGTTCTGCCCTTTGCGAATCCTACTGCCTCCTTGGCGCTTTCCACATACGCGGCGTCAAGGGCCTTTATCCCGTATTTGCCGAGCAGAGCGTGCGCGTCCATATAATCCATTAAAGTACTCATCCTGCATCAACCCAAAGCCTTTCTCATCTAACTATAATACGCCTTTTGCAAGAAGCGCGGCCAGTATTATGATTATTATCACAACCGCAACGACGTAATAAATTCCCTTGCCGGATTTCTTCATCTGCTGTGAAGAAAGCTGCTTCTGCATCTCTGCTATTTCTTTGTCCTCAGCCGGGTGCTGCATCTGCGGTGCCATCTGGGGCTGTGCCGTTCCTGCTACGGGAGCTGCAGCGCTATTCGCAGCTGGCGGTACCTGCTGCGCCTGAGGTGCAGGCGCCTGGGCCGGATTAGGCTTCGGTGCTGTAGGGATCTGCTGCGTCTGCGCATGCGTTGCTGGCTGTGGCTGTGCTTGAACGGTTGGCTGCGTTTGCTGCTGGGGTTGCGCCTGGGCCTGTTGTGGCATTCCTGCCTTGGCCTGCATGAATCCCTTTTCTGTAAGCGACATGTCCATCACTCCGTTCCTTATGTCTGCTGAAAGATACTGCTGCTCTGAAAGTTTGTATAAGTGCATTGCAAGATCCTTGGAGCTTATGTTGACTGCAGTGCTCAGGTCCGCAAGGTTCCTTTTGCCCGTTGACAGCTGCGTAAGTATGGCCAGGTCGAGCTGGTCAAACGGCATCTTCTCCTTGGAATCCGCCTCTTCAATAAGCTTCTTCCCCATCTCGGTGACGCTTATGGCGTTCTGCCCGGGTACGTATGTAGTGAAGTCTACCAAGCCCTTGAGCTTGAGGGTTCCCAAGGCATTCGATGCGTCGAAAAATGAGGAATTTATGAGTCCGCCGAACTTTTCCACGGTGGTGTCAGGTTTTATCCTTTTCAAAACTGTCAGGTCCATGAAATTTATTTCGTTGGGCATAAAATCATTGCAAAAATATTGACATTTAATAAAACGTTATGATAACTTAAATATCTTTCCAATTTACCGAATAAAGCCATGATGACAAACATCAAAGGTCCAAGAATAAACAACGTTTTTATAGTTTCTTTACAAATCTAAAGCAGCGGTGCGTTCCGCCTTCAAGGTATTTTCGATGAAATTAAGCTTCTTTGGCGGGGCACACGAGGTAGGCCGTTCTGCCATATTCCTTCAGGACAAAAGGAGTCTGCTGTTCGATTACGGTGTCAAGATTGACGATGTAACCGAATACCCTATAGCGGAGCCGAAGGCCGACGCCCTTATACTGAGCCATGCGCATCTCGACCACAGCGGCTCATCGCCCTCGCTCTACAACGAAATGTCCATGCCAACCATAGGCACAAGCCCGACCCTTGGGCTTTCGGAGCTTCTGCTAAACGACACGATAAAAATATCAAGGAAAGAGCACACCAAGATAAACTTCCACAAAAGGCAGCTCGATAAATTTTCCAAGCGCTTCATGGAGACCGATTACAAAAGACCCCTTCACTTGGGCAACTTCGACATAGAATTATACGATGCGGGGCACATAGCAGGCAGCGCCATAACCCTTGTCGAGCGTTCCGGTGCAAAGAACAACAAGCGCATAGTCTACACCGGCGATTTCAAGATGTCGCCGCAGCTGCTCCACGAGGGTGCCAAGCCAGTGAGGAGTGACGTCCTGATAATAGAGTCAACCTATGCGACAAGGGAGCACCCAGACAGGAACAAGCTGGTGCACGACTTTGTCGAGGGAGTAAGGGAGACCACCGACAATGGGGGAATAGCCCTTGTGCCTGCTTTTGCCGTTGGGAGGAGCCAGGAACTTCTTGCCATACTTTACAAGAACGGCCTTATAGAGCGCACTTACATAGACGGAATGGCCAGGGAAGCCACCGAAATAGTCCTCTCGAACAAAAAGTTCATAAGGAATGCCGACCTGCTTTCGAAGGCCGCGAACGAATGCAACTGGGTCAACGACGTGGCCGACAGGAAGAGGGCCCTCGAAGGGGGCTCTATAGTCGTGACTACTGCCGGCATGCTGAACGGAGGCCCGGCAATGCACTACATAACTAGGCTCAACAGCGAGTCCAAGGTCTTTCTCACCGGCTACCAGGTCGAAGGAACAAGGGGCAGAAGGCTCATGGACACGGGCAAGATATACATAGAAGAAGTTGACAAGGAATTCAGCCTTCAGGTAGGTTTTTATGATTTTTCTGCGCATTCTGGAATGAGCGACCTTTACAAGTTCGTAAGGGAAAGCGCTCCAAACGTGGTGGTGTGCGTGCATGGAAGCCCAGAAAACACCGAGGCTTTCGCCGAAAACCTCAAGGGCGAGGGATTCGAAGCATACGCACCCAAAGTCGGAGACACCATAGACTTAGGGGAGTGAACGGATACCATAGCGATTTCGCTGGGAGGAAGCACGCTTACGAAGGAAAACGGAGAACTAGATACCCTTTTTATAAAAGGCTTCGTTGACCTGATAAAGAGGCACGCTTCTAAGGGGACATCTTTCATAATAGTCGTCGGGGGCGGCTTCACGAGCAAGAAGTACATAACAGCAGCGTCAGAATTTACCGAATCCCAGTACGTAAAGGACAACATAGGGATACAGACCACATACCTCAACGCGTGGCTGCTCCATTCCGCATTCGGCAATTCCTCGGTGGTGTACAGGGGAGATCCCAACGGCATCCGCTCCGAAATCAAAAACAGCAGGATAGTCATTACTGGGGGCATCATACCAGGGATAAGCACTGACACGGTAACGATGCTGCTCGCGGAATCGGCAGACGCAACGCACGTGATAAATGTCAGCACGCCCAAGGGCGTCTACAACGAAAAGGGAAAATTCGTCGACACAATGGACATAGACGAGCTTTTAGCGCTTGCGATGAAGGGCGATACGAGGGTAGCGCGCTCCAACTTCGTCTTCGACGTCATAGCGTGCAAGATAGCAAAGCGCTCCAACACTGAGCTCCATTTTCTCGACAAAAGCATAGAGAACATAGAGGGTGCCATCTCGCGCAGGAAGCACGGAGGCACCGTAATAAAGCCAAAACACTGAATCATTCGATTCCTAATGCTGCCATCATGAATGGAAGTATTATCGTAGCGTCGCCGTCTATGGTGACGTATTTTGCCTTCTCCTTTATCTTCCCCCATGAAACGGCTTCAGTGAGCCTAGCGCCTGAAAGGCTTCCGTCGAATTGCGTGGCCGTGGTTATGTAAACAGCATAGTCGAGCCCGCCCTTGAACTGGTTCCACCATATCACGTGGTGCTTGCTTATGCCTCCGCCGATCATGAGCGCTCCGGTTACCTTGTTGTCGAAGGATATGTTGCTCAGCTCGAGCTCGTCCCTTATGAGGTTGAGCTTGAAGTCGTGGTCCTGCGAGTATATAGTCAGCTGGGTTCCGAAAGCGCCGTCAAGTATGCCGGGGTTGAATATCCTGACGTTGTGAAGGTAAGCCTGCCTGAGTATCGAGCCATCGTCCTTTATGCGCTTTCCGAATTCGTAAAGCAGCTCGCTCGCGCTGTACTCCTTTTTGTAATCCTTGGAAGAATATATGTCGTCCATTATCTTTTTGAAGCTCTCTTCTACCTTTAAGCCGTATTCGTCGTTTTCTATGAATACGTTCCCTAGCCTGTATACCCTAAGCGAATGCAGGTATGCGTCATCCGCGTTGAAAGTTCCGAGCGAATACTTGCCGCCGAAAGCCCTTGCGAGGTCGTGGTCCACTGTCCCCCCTGTAGTTATTATCGCGTTGAAGTGCTTGGTCATGGATGCAAGGACTCCCCTCAAACCCGTAGATACTATGTCGGCCGGGAAAGAAAGAAAATTGAAAGACTTCTTGTCCTTGAGCATGTCGTCTACTATGTGCGTACCAGTTATCATGTGCTGGGCCGAGAATCCGCCTATGCGCTCCATCTCCCCAAACAGGCCCTCTACGGTTATGCCCTTCTTGAGCTTTATGTCGTGTACCGGTATCGAAGTGAGCTTTTTGCTCTCTGCTTTTTTGTTTTTGCCATTTTCAGCCATTGAATCATCCAAATAGAAATCCGGCGCTAGCCGCTGCACAATCGTAATAGGAAAACAAATACTTACGGATTTGCACCTCCCGCTTTTTCAAGCCGGTGCTTATCCTGAATAATTCTGTAAATAGATTTTTAACCTTTTCAGGAGCATAATAATCAGCGACCGTGATTTCATGAGCGAGTTTACAAGCGTTGACGATGAAGAGATTCTTAGATTTATAGAGGGTGCAAAGCCCAAGATATACGTTGTTGGGACTGGAGGCAGCGGCAGCAACACAGTAAACAGGCTTGCCACGCTTGGCATAGAGGGTGCTACGCTCATAGCCATGAACACCGACGCTCCGCACCTTATAAAGACCAGGGCGGAGAGGAAGCTACTTCTGGGCAAGAAGGTCACGAAGGGATTGGGTGCCGGCAGCGACATAAAGGTTGGCGAAGAGGCAGCGATGGAAAGCAAGGACGAGATAAAGCACATGCTCTCCGATGCGAACCTGGTTTTCATGACGTGCGGTCTCGGGGGAGGGACAGGCACCGGCTCGATAAGCACTATAGCCCACGAGGCCAAGGAAAACGGCGCGCTTACGGTCGCGATAGTCACGCTTCCATTCTCGAGCGAGGGCAGGACCAGGATGCACAACGCGCTTGAAGGCCTTTCCAAGCTCAAGAAGATGTGCGACACCGTCATAATAATACACAACGACAAGCTTCTTTCCGTGGCTCCGGACCTTCCGCTCAACATGGCGTTCAGGGTTTCCGACGAGGTGCTTTCGAGCGCCACAAAGGGCATAGTGGAAATGGTCACGAAGCCGGGAATGGTCAACATAGACTTTGCAGACCTGAGGATGGTGCTTAAGGATTCAGGCTATGCGGTCATAGGCTCAGGGGAGGGCATGGCAACCTCTGCACAGTCAAACAGGGCGCTCATAGCCTTGGAGAACGCGATAAAGAGCCCTATGCTCGATGCTGACCTTGCGACCGCGAAGAAGGCTCTAATCAATATAATAGGCGGGGAGAGCCTGACATTGAGGGAAGCGGAAACCATATTCCAGGAGGTTGCGAGCAGGATAAGCAGCGACGCTCTCATAAAATGGGGCGCCAGGATAGACGACGAGATGGCCAAGGATTCCATACGTATAATGCTTGTGGTTAGCGGAGTGGAATTCCCGGAATACACTGACACGAACATAAAGAAGGAGATCAAGAATCTGGAGAAGGTTGAGCTCGACGACATGTTTTGAGCCCAGGTTTCACTCTTCCATGGATCGAAACTAAACAAAAATAGTCGGCGATGGGAAAATCCCAATCGCCCAAACTGGTACTTTCAATTATTCAAGGAGCCCTTCGAGCTTCTTGTTTGCCTCGTCCCAGTTGACTATGTTCCACCAAGCGCCCACGTAATCCGCTCTCTTGTTCTTGTACTGCAGGTAGTACGCGTGCTCGAATTCGTCCAGTATCAGGACTATCGGCATTTCAGCCAAGTGGTTCATGAAGTGGTTTTCCACTGTCATGACATTGAGGTTGCTGTTCTCCTTGTCATAGGTCAGCACCGCCCATCCGGTTCCCGGGTTTGAGTTGGCCGCTTCCGTGAATATCCTCTTGAACTTTTCATAGCTGCCGTACTGCTGCTCGATCAGGTCTCCAAGCTTTCCTCCCGGTTTGTCGCCTCCTTTTCCTTCGGGCGCCATGTCCTTCCAGTACAGGGTGTGCAGCTTGTCTCCGTTTATGTTGAACGTGAGGTTCCTCAGAACACCGTGTATGTCGTAGCTTTTGACCTCCTCTTTTATTATGCCGTTGAGCCTGTCTATCAGCGTGTTCGCAGTGTTGACGTAGCCCTTGTGGTGGCCGTTGTAGTGCACGTCGATTATGTCCTTGCTTATGTACGGCTCCAGCGCGTCAATCTTGTATGGCAGCGGCGGCAGCTCGTACTTCCTTAGTCCTTTTATCCCTTCCACTCAATCACCGCTTATAAATGAGAAAACCTTTTTTTAACCCTTTTGATAAAATCCTTTTATAATCCTTCAAAAATAATATACTCTGCGTGATTGATTGGAATCGCTGCCTAAGCTTGACGGCATAAAGGGCAAAAAGGGGCTGTGGATGTACTCCATGCTGCCCTATCAGATAGCCTACGGGCCGATAAGCACGATAATAGCCCTTTTCATACTTGACCTGGGCGGCACCGTCATAGACGTGTCGTACGCAATGGCGGTATTCTACGGCGTTTCCATACCCGCATCGGTCCTCTGGGGCATGGCTGTGGACAGATACGGCAGCAGGAAACCCTTCGTTTACATATCCATAGCCAGCGCAGGCCTTGTGCTTCTGGCCCTTTCCTTCACGAGCAGCATAGCGCTTGCAATATTATTATTCGGGCTTCTTTCGCTCTTCACTGCGGCTCTCGCGACGCCGCTAAGCCTTCTCGTCATGGAGACGATAGAGAAAAGGTTCTGGGCTAGCGGATTTTCAAGGCTGCAGATGCTCTCCAGCATAGGCGGCTCAATAGGCCTTCTCGCAGCATCGGTTCTTGCCGGATTCCTTCCGCTAAGGATTGTGATGCTGCTGCTGATACCTTTCGTAATAGTAAGCATACTCATGGCGATGTCGATAACAGAACCTGCAAAGAACCTTGAAAGGAGGTCGATAATAAGGAACAGCATGGCGCTCAGGTTCAGGCTGCTGATGCACAACCTCATATTCATAAGGGTCCCGGGCTACAGGTTCATGCGTGGAATAATAACCAGCAAGCACAACCAGCTCTCAAAGCTAACGGTCATCTACATAGGCATGTTCGCTTTCTACCTGGGGAGCGCGATATTCAACACCGCATACGTCCCTGGCTTAAGGGACATAGGCCTTGCGAATGTATACGTTTTCGGCATAATATTTGCAGGGTACGCCGTGCAGTCCTACATATTCAATTACGCAGGCCGCTTCACGGAATCCAAAGGGGAAAAGAGCACGCTGGGCAGCTCAATTGCGATGAGGGCCATAGGGTACGTGGCCATAGGCTTCGCCTTCATATTTCTTACAGGCTTTGGCTCCCTGCTAATAAACGTCATATTATATGCCCTGACGGCAGGGCTGGCTTATGCAATGTTCTACACGGTCTCAAACACCCTTTTATTCGAGACTGTGGGCTCGGACAAGCCCGGAAGGAAGCTCGGGCTTTACAGCAGCGTGGTCGGGATCGGCTACTTCATAGGCTCGCTAGTCGCGGGATACATGGCCTACTATGTCGGCTATTCCTTTGCCTTCATAGCTTCCGGTTTATTAATATTTCTCTCGCTATTCATATTCTTGGGAGTGTACAAGCAGCAGAACTGATTGCATGGAAAAAGAGTACAGGTACAGGGAGCCGAAAAGCGTAAAGGAAGCCTTGAAAAGGCTAAAGTTCAGGCTAATACCCGCAATCCTGGCAGGCCTGAACCTTGCCCTATTGGTATTCTTTCTGCAATACTTTAACATAGACAAGGCCTACGGCCTCGGCACCTCTGCAGTAATATTCACGTCCTTCGCAAGCAGCATATACATAATGTTCATAACGCCCAACTCGCGCGCGGCCAAGAACTCCAAATTCGTCAAAAGCTATGCGATTGCTGGGGTAGTCGGTTCGCTTGGTGGATTGGGCCTAGCCATAATGCCTCTTTACGCCGTGGCTGCCCTTGTAATATTCTTCGTCTCTGTCCTTATGATAATAACCAAGAGCGAGCATCCTCCCGCAGCTGCGATAGCGTTCGCCTTCGTTCTCTTCAGGATAGGATACATAGGTATCATAATAATAGCGTCCGGGGTAGTGATAGTCATAGCATTGCGCTACATCCTTGAAAAGACGATGTTCGAAGTTGAAAGGGAGGTCCTCAAGGTCGAGCTCAGGGAAAAGGAAAAGAGGGCAGCCATGAGGGATGCAAAAAGCATACGACACAAAAGAAGGCGCAGAGATGGAAGGTAAAATTCTTGTCCTTAAGTCATCTCCGGAAGACTTTGTGGTCAATGAGATAACGCGTTCATATAATGTCCTTGAGCCAGGTGTGCAGTATTCCAGGAGCGAGCTCAAATATCCCGAAGGCGACGAATTTACGGTATTCGCCATGCAGAAAAGGGGATGGAACACGCTGCAGGCGCTTGGCGCAGTTGCAAGCGCATGTGGCAAGGGCAAAAAGTCTGTAGGCTTCGCAGGCACGAAGGACAGGCGCGCGGTATCAGTCCAACTCTGCAGCATAATGGGCGTAGATCCGGACAAGCTTTTGTCTCTTCAAATTCCTGACATAAGGATAAACTTCGCATGGAGATCGTCTTCGCAGGTAAAGCTCGGCGATTTGGAGGGCAATTCTTTTGAGATAACTGCAAAGCCCACCATAGACCAAGCCAAAGCTATGGAAATTGTAAAAGCTAACGAATCCAGGCTGGGCGGCATGTTCCCAAACTATTACGGCGGGCAGAGGTTTGGCTACAGGAATAACAACGTGGAAGTTGGCCTGAGCATCCTCAAAGGCAACCTCGAGCGCGCGGCCATGCTTTTCCTGACCGACAGCACAAACGAGGACATGCCGGAAGCCAGGGAAGCGAGGGAAAGGCTTGCATCCGAGATGGACTTTTCCAAGGCTCTGGGCTATTTCCCAAGGCACCTGAAATACGAAAGGAAGATCATCTCATATCTTGCAAGCTACGGGCCGAACTACCGCGAAGCGCTAAGAACCCTGCCCAGGCAGCTGCTGATGATGTTCGTGCATTCAGTAGAATCCGAAATATTCAACAGGGTAGTAAAATCACTCGAGCTGGAAGGCCATATCAAGCCTGAAACAGGTGAGCTTTCATGCGGCCTTGACGGCTACGGATTCCCTGACTATTCAAGGATGTCCAACTACGAAAACGGGCTAGCAGTGCCTGTTTCAAACATAATAGGCTATGAGACTGAGCACGTATCGGAATATGAGAATACTGCATTGGAAGAGTACGGCCTTACAAAGGAGTCGTTCAAGTGCAAGAGCATGCCTGAGCTAAGGGCAAAGGGCTCATACAGGGCAGCATTCGCCCCATACAAATCTTTCACGGCAGAAAGCCATGGCGAAGAAATAAGGATGAAATTCTCACTTCCTTCCGGTTCATACGCCACCGTATTCATATCGGAGCTTCAGAAAACCAGCCCGTGATTAATCTTTTACTGTTCGCACTGCTTGGTTGCCAAGCAAAAAAAAACAAAAGGCG
>JAKAUR010000022.1 GCA_021827665.1 Microcaldota archaeon | reverse complement strand
CGCGCCCTTGGCCCTGCCTTGAGCCCCTTGGTCGCGCCTATCACCGGGTTGCCTTCCGAGATTATGGGCCTTCCGCCAGTCTTGAGCACCCTGCAAGCTTCCCCAAGCGCCTTGTCCATGTCATTGAAGTGCGTGAACGCTAGTGCTATCAGGACCAGGTCGAAATAACCTTTTTCATACGGGAGTTTCTCGGCGCTGGCCACTCTGAAGTCTATGCCATTGTAGTGCAGCATGGCTAGCTTTATCTCGTTTCTTGATATGTCGACCCCGTGCACTTCGGCTCCTCGCCTGTGCAGCAAGTTTGCATAGAGTCCTGGGCCGCAGCCTATGTCAAGCACCCTCTTGCCCTTGACAGTCCCAATCGCCTTCAGGGTATTCGGCATGTCGAGAAATTCATTGTAGAAATTCTCCTTTGCGACGCGTTCGTCGTGGTAATGCTGCGCTATTGTATTGTAGGCTTTGCTGACTTCCTTTTCCATATTCGGTCTTTTGCCCATTCAATCAATCCGTTTATCTATGCAAGAATTTCAATCTAAATACCTTTTGCGGCAAATCTGAAATATGAAAGGATACGCGATAGGGATAGACCTTGACGACACGATTGCAAACTCTTCAGCGATAGCACTGGAAATAATACGCAAGGAATACGTGCCTGACGCGTCATTCAAGAAATGGAACCATTTCGGCATTCAGGAAAGCTTCGGCGTCGACGAGGCTCACGCGATTGATATATACAAGCGCACATGGAAAAACCCCAAAAGAATAAAGCTGGTAGACCCTTCAATACCTAAAATAGTCGAAGGCCTCAGAGAAACGCACAAAGTATACATAGTCACGGCAACCATAGGAGAAGAATCATCATTCGTGCCATGGCTCGAAAGCAAGCGCATCAACTTCGACGGAATAATGCATGTAGCCCATTCGGCAGAAAAAGTGCTTCTCAGCAAGAAGTACAGGATAGGCTTTTACATAGACGACCACCAGTTAGTCGCAGAATCCGTGGCAGCCGCAGGAAGAATCGCATTGCTGCTCAGGAAAAGCTGGAACGCCGATTTCTCCGACAGGGACAGAACCAGCGGCATAATAAAGGTGCGCAACTGGAAGGAAATAGGGGATTTCTTTGCCGATATCCAGGAGAAGAAGTTTTCGCACAAAAAGGAATAAATATTACATTCTCCAAGCACCACTATGGAATTCAAAGTTATAATTGACGGGAAGCCTTGCTCCGGCAAGACTACTCTCTCAAATACTGTGGAAAAAGAGCTCCCAAAAGAGGGGATAAGCGCCATAGATGCAAAGGCATATGCTCTTGAAAAGGGCTTTTTCTCCGGATTTCTTAGAAAGTTTTCCGAAGGGGAGATAGATTCTTACCGCTCCCTGTTTTACTCCGCGACCTACCACCTTCTGAGTTACGTGGCGCTGGAGCAGAGCGCCTGGAAAAACGAAGGCAAATACGACGTCGTAATACTTCAAAGGTCCCCGTACGCATTTTCCTTCATGATAGAAGCGGCAAAGAGCGTATCCGGAAAGGAATCCGCGTACAAGCAATCGAGCCTGCTATATGGCGTCATAAAGGCATGGGCAGGGGTAGTAAGGCCAGACCTGTTCATATACCTTACCGCAGACGTCGAAACGCTAAGGGAGAGGTTCAAGCATCGTCCGGACGGAAGGGACAGGATACACGCCAAAATGATAGAAGAAGACGATTCCAGATACATAGAGCAGCTAAAGCAATACATGCGCAAAGGCCTATGCATAATAAGCAACACTTCCACCATAAAAGAAGGCACGGAAGCGGTTTCATCGGCGATAAGCAAAGCTTACAAAGAATCAAAGCTGCAAAACCGCCATCCTTATGCGGCATATGCCGAAGAACAGTGAATGGACTGGATTTTCGCAAAAGCTTATAATGCGGCGCTGGACAATAAATCTTGCCGCTTAGGCATAAGGCATTGAAATGTTTTAGTGTATAAATGAGGGTGTCATATTTTGGAACCGAAGACGATTTCAGTCCTTCTACCGGAGAGGGAACGCAGCGCTACGGGTACAACATATACAAGCACATGAAAGAAAAAATAGATTCTGAGCTTGTAACCTCTAATTCCAGGCTCGGATTGGAGAAGGAGGCATTTATGCACAGGTTCGAAAGCGACATAATACACATGCCGAATTTCAGGCTCGTATATCCAAAAAGGAAAAAGCCCGGATCCGCAGTAATAATAACGGAGCACGATTTCCAGCCGATATTATATCCAGAGTTCAATTACGGCGAGCATGCAAAATTAAAGACGATCCTCAGGTTCAAGCTTGTGGGGATGAGGCTCAAAAGCTCGCTCAAGGCCGATTGCCTGATATGCAACTCCTCCCAGACTAGGAACGAGGCCATAAAGCTGGGCTTTGACGCGAAGAAAGCTTTCGTTACAAACCTTGGCATAGACGACAGGTTCGCAAAGCCAATGCCTGAAAAAGGCAAATTGGACAAATTTGTCGTAGGCTACATAGGTGCAATGAGAAAAAGGAAGAATCTCGAGTTTGGGATAAAGGCAGCTAATTTTATAACGGATCCTAAGATAGCCTTTGACATATGGGGCAAGAAAAGCTTCGAATACGAATACCTTGCCGGCATATCAAAAAACAATAACCTGAGCTTCAAAGGCTTTGCACCTGAGGAAAAACTGGTTGAAACGTACGATTCTTTCGACGCTTTCATATTCCCGAGCTTTCATGAAGGCTTCGGCTTCGAAATCCTAGAGGCGCAGGCGCGCGGGCTTCCTGTAATAACATACAAAGACGGGAAAATACCTGATGAGGTGAGGAAGTACTGCTTTGAAGCGGAAAGCCCGGAGCACATGGCCCAGATAATAGAAAATATTAAGGGGAACGGCTATGGCGAAAAAAGCAAAAAGCGCGCCGCAGATTATGCAAGAAGCTTCACATGGGAAAGGTGCGCTGACGAAACGCTTAAAGCGTACGGCAAGGCGTTGAGATGGCCCAAATAAATCCAGAAAACCTGATAAGGCTAAACCCTGTGGTATTCGACATAGAGGGATCCGGCAGCGTACCCGGCAGCACCCCGTACGAATCCGGATCGATAGTGTCAATCGGCGCCGTCGATTTGAATACAAAGGACGAATTTTACGGAGAGTGCAGGGTGATGGACGGCAGGTCGTACGACGACTATGCCCTGAAGATAAACGGGTTTGCAAAGGAACAGATATTTGACAACGGAAAGCAGAGCGCACTAGAGCTCATAAGGAAATTCGAGAAATTCTGTGCCGACCACGGTTCCGGAATAATCGCGGCATGGGGCGACTATGACCTGAAAATGCTCAACGCAGCGTATTCGCATTACGCTGAGCCGACTAAGCTCCCTGGCAAATACCTGAACCTGAAGAACGTCTCAAAGGCAATAGCCGGCAAATCAAAGCCCGGGCTAAGCAACACAGCCATAAAGCTGGGGATCCCTCCAGAGCCCTATCCCCACATAGGAATAAACGGGGCAAGGCTGGCCGCGGAGGTGACATCTCTGATGCTTTTCGGCAAGCATTTCTACGAGGAGTACAGAGCCTATCCTATCAAGAGGACAATGGGGGAGAACATAACTTTGAACGTAGTTGAAATCGGGGCGGAAAGGAGCCACAGGAAAGAAAAGGCAAAGGGGTTCTGAGAGGATAAAGCCCCTAAAAGGCCGGAAGCGGGGAGCAGGAGGCTGTCTGATTTTACAAGGAATACTATCGTTGTGGACGTATCCGGTTCTGGGGAGCTGACAGGAAAAAATCTTTTCAGGGACGGCTTCGTGATGTGTACAACGCCAACGTAGGTTTCGGGATGCCGAAGAACGCTCCGATAGCGTGCACACTCTGGTACATAGACGCCATGTACGAAATAGGCAGGAAGATGCAGCAAAGCTGTTTGGCGAAACCGTAAGGCACACCAATCGTCTAGGTCTTCTTCCGGTGACATAAGCATGGAAACCGGCGAGCTTCTCGGCAATTTTCCCGAGGCATATCTGCACATGGCGCTGATAAATACGGCCATGCACCTTTTTGAGCGAGTATCACTTCGAGTGCACGCATCCGGCGTGCTCGCCAATCCCTGTGCAATAGGAATACAGGCGCATATCGTCCGCACGTCTGCCTTCCTTCCTGAGCATTATAGTCACTGGCATGTTTACCGAGGCTGCCATGTATGTGCTCCCGTCTTTGAAGCTCTTGGATCTTCTCAGCTTCTCTACGAGCGTCTTTCCGCTGTCCTGATCCTCCCAGCAATCCTCGTTCCTGGCCTCCTTTCCGTCGCCCTTGTCTACTGCGATGGTGAAGGCGTTGGAGCTGTAGATGAAGTGCCTCTTGTCCTCAGCGTTTTCTATTGCGTGCTCCAGCGTGCCGTGCGTAAGGACAAAATCCATTCTGAATCTGTTGTTCTCCCCGTAAAGCGCCATGACGTCATTCGATTCCATGCTGTCCTTCGCCTCTATGTGCCACATGGGGCTTATAGAGTTCGGCATGGCGTCGTATCTCGCGAGCTGCAATGCGTTGTATATAAGCTGGAAGCCGTTCCTGTCGTACAGGTTCGTGCATTTTATGTCGTTTTTATGCGTAAGCGCCGAGAGGTGAGTTATGACCTGCGTAAGCCCTCCGCTAATTCCAATATAACTCTCAATTCCTGAAATGGCAGCCATGTCGTCCATTGTTGCTTTTGTATAGCCCTCGTTGGAATTGTAATATATGTTTTTGAAGTTTCCTCCCATAAAATAAGCCCTGGCGCTCATCCTAAACGATATCCTCTGCCCTTCATAATTTATCTTTATTCCTTTCTCATATCGCCTGTCATTATTCCTCAGGCAGCGCCTTAGCTCCTTGTAGCTCATCAGAAGCGCATTTCCATTTCTGTTATACTGTACGTCGGAAAGCGCTTTTGATACTTTGTCGCGTATGGTAGCGTTTTCAGTCTCTACCTCGAAATTCGCATGCATGTTAAGCACCGTAGGTTCTGTTGCAAGGTTCCTGTTCTGCCGTTCAATTATTTATTATTTTTTATTACAGGGCTTAATCTCTCCTGAGCTTCAGGTACTTGTCAAGATTTGTCTGCCTTCCATGGCTTTTCCTAGGCTTGGAAACGGCCAGAAGGCGCTCAAAGCTGTGCAGGTCGGAGCTTCTCCACGTTGCCATGAGGTGCATGGATTCTATGATATCCTCTGCCCTTTGGATGTCTCTCCTTTCTGCAATGCCTTCCAGGTTTTCTACAAAAAGGTACAAGCAGTGCATCCGGGTAATGGGCCCTTCGGTCCCGCCGATGGTTCGCATTACTTCATTCCTGCCGTCTTCACCAAGATCGGAAAGCACGTCAACCAGGTGTCTGCTGTCGCTCATGGCGTTTCCAATCAACCTCGGAATTGCAGAAACGAATTTTTCTATGTGGGATTCGTCAACTTCGGATTTCTTCAAGAGCTCGCTCATGGGCCTTATCTTTTGCAGTGTCTTTTTTTCCATTGCCAAGTCGAAACTTTTTACTATGTCTGCAATCCTGGGGCATACGGAATCGATATAATCAAAATTTTCAACTATGAAGTAATCCCTTCCTGCATATTTATTTTTGTCCGGCCCGTCAGCGAAAGGGAACGGCCACCCGGAGGAAACGTTGTCATAAAGGGAATCCAGGCGCGACATCGCGTACATGCCTGACACTAGCCTTTTGGCATGCCTGAGCGCGCTTATGCCGGAAGCCTTGTTGAATGACTCTTTGGCATTGCCATAGTATGCCGCAAGCCTTTTGGCCGTGACTCCGATTATGCTGAGTTCTATCTGAGGTATGTCTATGTCTTCTAGGCTCCCTTTGTCCATGCGCTCCTTTGTCAAGTTTAGGAAAAGCCTGCTTCTTTCATCGAAGCCGAAAAGCGAGAATTTAGCGGCTTCATTCTCAAGGGCCTTGGCCTGAAGCTCTTTGTCTCCAAGCCTTTTCGCCGCATGGAACATTGAAACGTACATCCCGGAACTGTCGTAGCGCCTTGCCATGTCGGAATAAAGCGTTTCGATCTCGCTAGGCATTTTTATGTCCCTTTCCAAAAAATCATCTTATCAAAAAGCCGTACGCATGCCCGGGTATCGGGTTTAAGCCAACGGCGCAGCTGAACACTATGATTCTATTTTTTAAATATTTATTAATGCCCTAAACGAATCCGCATCAAGGAATTTTTAACCGAA